>WAQG01000257.1 GCA_015520395.1 Candidatus Geoarchaeota archaeon | reverse complement strand
GCGTTATATTATCTAATAGGTGATAAAAATGAAGATACTGCTCGCCTTAGCTGTTATAACCATCATTCTTGGAGGTGTGATACTGTATTCACCAGTTCTATACATATTAAGTCAGCCAGCCTACGTATTAGCTCAAGAGGAACAAGTTTACCAGTGGTATCATGATGTCTATGTTTATATACCTGACCTAGATGAGAATGGGACTTTCAGAGGGTATAAGTCTATCGCTGGGGCGTCGGTTTTCGTGTTTGATACGAGGAATGGGACACTTAAACCTTCTAGGCTATGGCGAGGCGACGATGGAGGCTTATGGCAATGGGACCTACTATGCCCATGTTGAATATACGTTTAGGGAGGTTCCAACCAACTATAGGATTCCTGTAATGATAGTCGCTGCCATCTCAATGGAGGGCAATTATAGTACGGAGAAGAGTAGTTACGATAGAACCTGGTGGGGTAGTGTATACTACGATGTCTTCTTCGACGAGGCTGGCTATAGCGTTTTACTTGGAAGGAGCCGGGAGGACTACTTCAGCTACATTAACTCAAATGATAAAGGAGTTAATAACAAGGAACTTAGAGCAGGTTCTTCCAAGCGTTGACCTGCCGTTTTGTAACGCATCCAGCCCCTATTATGACCAAACCGCCTGCCACTATTACAAGAATTATACGCAAACCCTGTTAAACTACTATGAGGAACTTAACGCTACGATAGAATACTATATCGATGAACACACAGTTAAGGTCTATCTGAATTATCTTGAGCTTGAGCAAAAACCCAATGTAACGTCATCACCAGTCGAGACCCTCGGGATCATTGAGGGAGGGGAGGTACCCTGCCCTCTAAACCCCTTCGACTACTATAGCTATTTAGGCAGCAAGCTGATAGAATTCCCAACCCCCATCTTCGAGTATTTTGGAGCAAGATACGGCACGGCTAAGGCGGAGTTGAGGATAAGCTATACCCTCCAGGGGGCTTATGGAATCGCTGGTAACGTCAGGTTAAGCGTATTTCTTGGAGGCTTAATACACGAACTTCAGACCGGACTGAGCTATTTCGCTGGCGGCTCAGTAAGTATACGGAATAGGGTGTTTGGCTCGGATGCAACCTTGGGCGTAGCGCTACGTGAGTTCTTCGTAATTAACGTCGCAAAGCTCATAATAACCTATGTAAAGCTTAGCATCCCGCCTGAGATAGGCTGTAAGGAGGTTTTCTTGATAAGCATATTGCCCACGTTCTCCGTCGACTTTACGGAGTATGTGCCACCAAAATCGTATGACTACTGCACGCCGTGCAGCTCTCCCAAGAAAATACTTCTACATAACAGTACTGATCCAAGACATATGGAGCTGGTGATCCGGGATCACTTCAGGGTTGAGGGCTGGGGGGCGACGAGCTTTGGGATTAAGCTGGAGGTCGGGGGGCAGATGGAGTATGTATGGATGACGACCACCTTTGGTGTTACAACGGACAGTAGATTCTCACTGTTTTACGGTTGGGCCAGGGAGTTTATCCTAGACCTGTACTTCTATGATAATAACGAGACTAAGCAGATAGAATACATAAAGGTTACAGAATATCCGTACACCCTCAGATATGGAAGCTCCACTTCAAAGTTCGTGGAGACGTGGCCGACTGCGGGATCATATAAATGGATGGGTGGGGTGAGCTGGTGCATAACCGTAACCTGCTGAGCATGCGTGGAGAATATATACCACTATCCTAAATTCTTTTTGTGAAGCTCCGGTCGTCTAGCCCGGACAAGGATATCGGCCTTTCGAGCCGACGACCCGGGTTCAAATCCCGGCCGGAGCACCATCTCTTCCTCCTTTGGATCGGGGGTGGTGAGGTATGGTTAGGGTTGGTCTAACCAGTTGGAGCGCCCTGATAGTTGTGGACGTCCAGAACGACTTTGTGCCCGGCGGGGCGCTGCCCGTGCCTAATGGCCATGAGGTCGTCCCAATACTTAACAGGTATATCGAGGCCTTTGTTGGGAAGGGTCTCCCGGTAATAGCGACGAGAGACTGGCACCCACCCAACCACATCTCGTTTAAGAGCAGGGGCGGGCCGTGGCCTCCCCACTGCGTGCAGGGCACCTGGGGGGCCGAGTTCCACCCAGAGCTAAAGCTTCCCAAGGACGTGATCATCGTTTCCAAGGCTACGGATCCCGACAGGGAGGCCTACTCGGGGTTTGAGGGCACCGGGCTGGCCGAGCGCCTCAGGGAGCTCGGGGTGAAGAGAGTCTTTGTTGGAGGCCTAGCAACCGACTACTGCGTCAAGCACACCGTCCTAGACGCGCTTAAATATGGCTTCGAGGCGATACTCCTTCTCGACGCCTCTAGGGGCGTTGACGTAAACCCCGGGGACAGCGCGAGGGCCATTAGGGAGATGGTGGCCGCTGGAGCCATAGCGATAACTCTGGATGACTTGCTGGTGGGGTAGTCTAAATGAGCCTTCTTAGGGTAAGGCTTAGGGTTCCCTGGGTCGACACCGATACGGCTGGCGTTGTACACTTCACCAACTATTTTAGGTATTTTGAGAGGGCTGAGGAGGAGCTATACAATAGGCTTGGGTTCGACTACCTCAGCCTGAGAGAGAAGTATGGGATCTGGGTTCCGAGGGTCGAGGCCCACTGCAAATACAAGGCACCCCTAAGGTTTAACGAGGAGGTAGAAGTCAGGCTCTGGAT
>WAQG01000256.1 GCA_015520395.1 Candidatus Geoarchaeota archaeon | reverse complement strand
GGTCAGCTCAGCCGCCTTCCTCACCAGGTTCACCGAGACCAGCGGGGCCCCAAGAGAGATTACCAAGACATTTCGAGTTTTAGGGGTGATGGCGGTCTCGGCGCTGTCCCTGTGTGGGTAGACGTGGATGACTCTCCTCCCATCAGCTATAACTATCTCGTTTGGCCCCAACCTGTACAGCTCGCCGCCGATCGGCTTGAATACCTCGCCGTTTCTTGCATACCTGAGTACTAGGGGTGGCTCAAGGAGGTCCATGTCGTAGAGGCCTATTGGGACGAGGGTTTCTATAGAGGCTAAGTTACATGCATCAACAACGTTGTTTATGTTTGGGAACCCCCTGCCCCGCAAAACCCTCCTTAGGAGGGCCTCGCTGCTCGGCCTCTGCTTAGTCGGATCTATCCCGATCCTCCAGTAGAAGTCCCTGTAGGCCCTCACCACGGGGTTGTCCTTAAGGGACTTAAGCCCATACCTCCCAGCAATCCTTCTAACGGTCTCTATAACCTCCCTTCTCTCCGCCTCACTGAGTGGCCTCACGGACACGCCGAGGACCGAGGTCATGGCTAGGTACATTTCATGAAACCTTCCCGAGATCCTCTCTGAAACTATGAGTTCGGGGAGCATGCTAGGTTAAGGATATCACCAGGATATTTTTACTCTTTTCATACCATGGGCATTATAGAGGATGTTGAGGAGGCGGCTGAACAGCTCTTCGAGGGGTATGTGAAGGGTGGGGAGGTAGAGTTATCCGGCGTAAAGCTCCACACAGCCCTAGCCATAGTGGGGATTGGAGGCTCGGCTATGGCCGGGGAGATCCTCAGGGGACTCCTCGGAGATAGGCTCAGCGTAACCGTCCTCCGGGGCCCCGAGCTACGCCTGGTGGAAGTACCCCTCTACTTCGTTGTCAGCTACTCGGGAAACACCTGGGAGACGCTACTCGCATTCAAATCGCTGTTGGAGAGGGGCGAGAGGAACATAGTAGTGTTTACATCCGGGGGAAGGCTCGGCGGGCTTGCCGAGAAGCTCGGGCTTCCCTGGGTGAAGCTGAGAGCTGGGAGGCAGCCTAGGGCGGATCTCTATGAGCAGGTCTCGGCCATGTTGAGGATACTTGAGAGGCTGGGGGTTAAGCTGGATCTATCAGAATCTCTGAGGGATGCGGCAAGGGTCTTTGAGGAGAGGAGGACTGGCAGGGGGCTTGTTGTGGAGATCGCGTCGGAGCTGAACGGGAGGTCTGCGGCCATCTATGGGTATGGCTACCTCTATCCAGCCGCCCTAAGGTGGAAACAGCAGCTGAACGAGAACTCGAGGACCCTCGCCTGGTCTGAGGAGCTGCCGGAGGCGCTGCACAACTCGATTGTGGGTTGGGACGGCTATCCTGACCCTGACCAGTACGTGGTTATAACGCTTAGGGATGGGGAGGCTGAGCCAGCTCCCATCAGGGAGGAGATAGACTGGTTTGAGCGGCTCCTAGATGAGAAGGGCTTCGTAAGGTTTAGAATTGAGGCCCTGGGGAAGAGCAGGGTTTCACGACTTCTGGGGCTGGCATACCTGGGCGACCTCGTCTCAGTGGAGCTGGCAATGATAAGGGGACTTGACCCGGAGGATGTTAGGGCGATCTCAGCCTTGAAGAAGCATATGGCCGAGTGGGGCATAGGGAGACTCCTTCAATAGTAGATCCCGTAGTAAGGGCGGTACATCCTCCTACGCCTCCTAGCGGCGAGACTCCTGAAGAGCAGGCCTAAAGCTATCCCAACAACTAGACCAAAGAAATGAGCTAGTATGTTGACGCCTGGCGCGGTGCTCCAGAAGAATATGAAGAGAGCGTACATGAGGGCTGCGCCGAAACCCCCAAACTCCCTTCTTATGGCAACGTAGGCTCCTAGGAGGCCGAAGATCGCGCCTGAGGCCCCTCCGGACACTACATAGGGAGACATTAGAAGGAGGGTGGCGATGTTCCCGGTTAAGCCTGAAAGAAAGTATATGGCTAGGTACTCGGACTTCCTGTAGACGGTCTCCACAAAGGTGCCGAAGTAATATAGGGCCAGCATGTTGAACATCAAGTGGTAGGAGCAGAGCTGGCATCCCGGGATCCCGAAGTGGACGAACATGGAGGTGAATAACTGCCACCACCAGCCCCTCCAGACAAGGGCGTTGCTCTGAGCTAGGAGAAGTATTGCTGGATTATGTCTGGGCTCCGGGGAAAATGGGTTGGCCAGAACGGTAAGGGCAAAGACAACTAGATTCGCAGCTATGAGGGCGGAGGTCAGCCTATGGTCATCACCAACATACACCACTTCTCTCCGAAAGAGAGTCGGGATAGAGCAATAAATTCTTTACCGGGCTAGGATCTTCGGCAACCAAAAACTCACAAGACCGGCACCAAGGGCCAGGAGTAGCTTGACCACATCCATCTGGAAGAACCCGTACGCCGCTAAGAGGATAAGTATAATCATGTTGAGAAGAGCTATCCACTTAAGCCTGATGTTCACATCTACCCGTATACCCAGGGCGAGGGCCAGCGACACGCCTAGCAGGAAACCTCCCAAAAGAAGGGTGCGGTAGGGGTAGAAGGCTAGTGTGAGTAGAGCCAGCGCCATAAATAGAAGGGACGATCTCCGATCCCCCATCAGGCCCCCATCCAGCCGGGCTTCAACTAGCTTTGCCAGGACGGCCATTCCCAGGCCCACGAGAAACCCGCCAGCAACATCGAGGACGGTGTGGACGCCGAGGGCGACTCTGGTGTAGGAGACCAGTGGGATCAAAGCTATAATCGGGGCGTACCTGGGGTTTGTCAGGGCTATATAGGTGGTCGCCAGGGTCACGGTTTCAGCGTGTCCGCTCGGGAATCCGTAGGGGCCTAGACCCGTGGGGCCTGTGGAGGGTCTCGGAATCCTGAAGGTTTCCTTCAATATATCGTTGAGGTATATGTCCAGTATTAGGAACGTGAATAGTGTGAGGCTTCTCTTACCCCACCCCTTCCAGTACATGTTAAGGGCGATCACCACCCATAGGGCGGCGTCCCCCAGGTATGTGAGGAGAAACACAGGGTCTAGCTCCACCGCTCCATCACCATCCAGCCAATCTTCATGAACGGGTCTACAAGGTCGCTCATAGGTGGGGCGTAGCCGCTCCTCAGGAGGGCGACCTCCTCCACACCAGCCCCCATCTGAATCAAGGCAGCCACAAGGTTTGTCCGCTCCGCAACGTAGTGGGGGTCAGGGCCAAGAACCTGCCCGCCTATAAGCCTACCCCTATCGTCAAAAACGAGCTTCAGATAAGCCTTGCCTCCACCATCCATGAAGGGAGATCTAAGCCTAGACGTAACCCTCTTAGAGCGGGGCCTTAAACCCTCCTTCGAGGCCTGCATCTCGGAGTAGCCAGCAACCCCGATGTATAGGTCTATGAACCTGGTGAAGCCCACTGGCAGGTCTCCGGGATACTTAACAGCCCTCCCAGAGATGTTCATAGCCGCAACCCATGCCTGCCTCTGGGCGGCTGGTGAAAGCTGAACGACTGTGGGGAGACCCGACGCGAGGTTCCTAACCTCAATACAGTCACCTATGGCATAAATCCCTTCCCGGGCCCTGAGCATCTCATCAACAACTATCCCTCCAGTCCTCCCTATCCTAAGGCCCGCCTCGGCGGCGAGATCGGAGTTTGGCACCGCCCCAGTCCCCAGAAGGACTATGTCGGCTTCGATGAGCCTGCCGTCCTCCAGCAGAACCCCCTCCACCTCACTCCTCCCAACTATCGAGCTAACGCCAACGCCGAGGTTCAGGGAGAGGCGGGCCTCAGCCCTCATCCTACGGGTCAGGTGCTTGGATATGTCGGGGTCGAGGGCCCGCCATAAAGGCCTATCCATAGAATCTATAAGGGCGACCTCGAGGCCCCGTTCCAGAAAGGCTTCAGCCATCTCAACGCCAGTGAAGTTTGCACCGATTATGGCAGCCCTTCCCGCCGACCTGAGCCTCTTAAGTATTAAGAGAGCATCCCTAAGCGTCCTTAGGTAATAGACGCCCTCAAGGTCAACGCCTGGGAGGTTCGGGATCACGGGCTTTGCCCCCGTCGCTAGAACCAGGTACTCGTAGCTTAGTGTCAGCCGATCCCCCCTCCAATTCACCTCTATGTTCCCCTCATTGAGGTTTAGCTTGACGGCCTGGGCCGGATAGAGCAGCTCCCCACCCATAGCCATGAGGGATGACGATGGGATTTCGATGAGCTCCTCTGGATCCCTAACCCTCCCCGAAACCAGGTATGGCAGTCCGCACCTAGAGTAGCCTATCTCCTCGTCGGAAACCAGGGTAACTTCGTGTCCCATCCTGAGGAGGTGGTAGGCAGCCCCGCTGCCCGCCGTCCCACCACCGACAACAACGACCTTAGCCAGGGCTATCCGCCCTCCCTTAGCCGCTCAATAAGCCACGCTGGGAGCGGGATGGGCCTTCCTGAGCGATCAACCGAGACGAGCACCTCCCGACCCTCAGCCACAAGCTCTCCGTCCCTATAGACCCTATGCAGAAACTCCATACTGCTTCTCCC
>WAQG01000255.1 GCA_015520395.1 Candidatus Geoarchaeota archaeon | reverse complement strand
GGGTCTGGCTGGTGCTTTGGAGGGGGTGGACGCCAGCCGCTACAGGGCCGTCCTGATGCCAGATCTATTCATAGATCGCCTAGTCCTTTATCGGAGGAGGCTGGCCGACCTCTACAGGGAGGCCTCCAGAGTTGTGGTTAGGGGTGGGGGGAACATCTTGGTTGAGGAGAGGGTTGTCAGAGGGGGAAACTCCGCTAACACCGCCTCGGCGCTAGCCTCCCTTGGAGTAAGAGTCACGCTGATAGTTTCGTGTGGTCCCATAGGCAGGGTTTTGGCAAGGCACTTTTTCCAGGGCCTTCCCGTCAATCTTTCCCTGAAGGTGGGTGGGAGGGACAGCCTGACGGTGGTCTTTGAGGTGAGCGGGGCGAACATCATGTTCTCGGATCCGGGATCCCTATCCGACTTCGGGCCTAATGCCCTTAGCAGGGGTGACTGGGAGGCTCTAAGAAACGCCGACATCGTTGGCGTCTTCAACTGGAATATGAATAACCGTGCTAACAGCCTGATAAGGGAGGTTTTTAGGGCAGCAAAGGATGCGGGGGCCATCACCTATCTTGACATAGGGGATCCCGCAGTCGCATCCAGGGAGAGGCTGGAGGACCTGGTCTCCATACTGGGTTCGGGCCTCGTGGATGTTCTCAGCCTTAATGAGTGGGAGGTAGGCGTGCTGTCTGGCTTTATGGGAGTCCCGAGTGGAAGCCCTGTTGATGCGGCTGACTCACTGTACAGAGCCCTAAATGTCGGGGAACTAACTCTACATACGTCGGACTATGCTTACTCGGCGAGCAGCGGGGCGTGGGCCCCCGCCTTCGATATACACCCCCACCACCTAACTGGGGCTGGGGACAGCTGGAACGGTGGAAACATGCTGGGCCTCCTTCTCAAGCTAAGCCCCGTCGAGAGACTACTTCTAGCCAACGCGGCTGCAGGATGTTACATATCCAGGCCCCATGGAAGGCACTGTAGGAAGGATGAGCTGGTGAGGTTCCTGAGGGCGACACCAGTCAAGAGGGTTTCTCCTCGATAAGCCCAGCCTTAACTAGAAGCCCAAGATACCTGTTAAAAAGCCTCCGGTCTATGGCGCCGTACTCCGCCAGTATGCTGGCATATATCTCCTCCATCCCCCTGGAACCATCCATCATGTATACCGTTGAGAACATCCAGCCCGCGCCAGCCAACCCCATCTTCCTCATAATCCCTCCCAGAAGCCTCGCCCCCTCGGGGCCAAGCCTCCTCCTAACCTCACCCATGCTCAAAGGCCCCTCAAACCTCCTCCTATAGACCTTACCGCCCGTCTTAATGCGGCCTCCACTGAGGCGCTGAAGCCTCCCCGCAAGCCTCTCCGAAACTTCGGCGGCCTCGGGGTAAAGCTCGCCGATCCTTTTAAGGGCCTTCGAGAACGCGTGAGGAAGGATCTTCCTCCGGGCCCTCAGCACCTTCCCCCACCCGTTGTATTCAGCCTCGTTGAGCATCTCATGGTAGATGGAGACGAGCTTGTTGAACGTCGCCCTGGCCAGCCAGACCACCTCCTCCCCCCTGGCCGATGAGATGAAGTATGCCGAGGCCATGGCCGCTGATCCCGCAATCCTCAGCATCTCCGGATCTATATTGGCTGGCTCGTCTAGGCTTGAATGATAATACTTGTCTGGCCAGTTTATGAGCATGACTGCCGGGACCCCGAAGCTGTTCAGGACGTCATGGTCGCTGCCAGCCGTGTAGGGGGTGGGAAGGACCTTGAGCCTCGTCTCAGTCCTCACGGGCGAGCCCTTCGAGACCAGGTCCTCGAGGGCTGCCTCCACGAGGAAGTTTATAAAACTGTAGTTCCCCAGGGGGGTTCTGACTGGGGTAAACGTGCCCCCGGCCCTCTCCTGACTACCCCCAACCATATCGAGGTTGAAGCTTGCCACAACGCCGTCCACCCCGCCCCTCTCCTTGACGTAGGCCAGGAAGCCATAGTATTCAGCCGACCACAAAGCCTTGATGATCATCTTTGGGCGATCCAGCTTTCCAGCCTCAAGAAGGCTTACTGCTGATCTAAATGCCTCGGCCAGTGAGGCGACTCCGGACGCGTTGTCGTTGGCACCAGGTGAGGGATGGCAGAGGTGGGCTGTTAGCCAAACCTCCCTATCCGAGCCACCTTCTATAGTCGCTACTACGACGGGAAGATGGGCGTTCTCCCTGTATCTCGAGTCGACCCTTATCCTCACCACGGGCCTCCTGGCACGTCTCATGAGGCTCAGTATAATGTTCGCCGTCTTATTGGAGACGGCTACCGCTGGTATCAGCCCACCCTCCTCAAGATCCTCGCCGTAGATCGGGAGTCGCCTGTATGGAACCGCGTCGGGAGGTAGCCGCTTCTCGTAGAACATCACGGCGATGGCCCCGTACTTGCGGGCAAGCCTGTAGGCATGCTCGGGGCGCCCGTGAACCAGCGCTATCCTTCCCTTAGCCCTCCTAAAGTCCTTCGGGGACTGCCCCTCCCCAGCGTCGATAACCTCGCCTTCCAGGTCGCCGGGGGGAGAATATGTTGCGACGACCGTGGGCGCATCTATAAACCTGTGGAGAACCCGCCTTTCAGGCCTCACCAGCTCAACACTACCGTCCCTAACCTCCCAGCCAACCGGCGATTTAAACAGGTAATATCTCTTCCTGCCATCCGTCGGATAGCTTCTGATCTCGACGTCTACTCCACGGCTCCTCAACCACTCCGAGAGAGCCTCGGCCACCCGCTCGAGCCCCGGTGATCCGGGTATCCTGTGGAAGCTCGTCACCCTGTAGAGAAGCTCCATAGCGCCCTTAGTGGAGAACTCCTCATAAATCATCCTGACAACGTCTTTGAACAAGGATGTCCACCCCCATCAACAACGGGGACACGGCAAATAATTCTTGTTGCTATCCCCTACCTGCAATCATCCTGTACACCCTCTTAGACCTGAACGCGTAGAGCAGTGAGAGTGGGAGTCCGAGGGCGACCATATTCAGGGCGACTGGGATGGCGTTGCGCTTAGGTATCATTGCAACGAGATTTTGGAGGCTCACTCCATAACGGACGGGCGTTATGGAGGTCGTCATCATGAGTATGGCATAGTAGGAGTCCGACTCGGGCTCCACGGTCGTACTCCCGGAACCCCTCCACTGGCCAACTATGCTGACATACCCGGTTCTGGTCGCCTCGTTGAGGATGAGCCTGGCGAGGCCGACATCTATCACCCTTTCCTCCATTGTAATGTTTTCTATAAACCTGCCCAACACCCTGAAGGCCTCGGGCGAGATCTTCAGAACATATACCTCTATATCCTGGGAGTCCGAGAAAACCGTCACCCTCACCCTCCCACCGCTTAGGGCGTAGAATGGCCGAATCACCGCCATATCGGGCGAAAGCTCCCCACTCATGGAGGAAAAGCCGCTGCTGACCGTTATCTCTACTAGGGAGAGACCGTAGATCACAAGGCCGGAGACCAACAGTGCTATGCCTATTCGTCCCAGGAGCAGGGCCAGCCTCCTCACTTCACCTCAAACCTCCTCACAAAATAATAGATTAAGCCAGCGAGGATTATGACCGAAATCAGGTAATGCAGAACCAGGAAGCCAACCATCTCCTCAAAGCTCGTCTCAATAACCCTTAAGCCCGGCAAGGCAGCTCCCGTCGAATAGTAGTTTCTGACGGCCGCCGCAGGCTCAAGGACATATACGAGTTTTATCAATGCCCAGTTCTCTGAGAAGAACGCTATGAAGCTTAGTATGCCAACAGCAACGCTCCTACTAAACCATATGACTATCGCCAGTGCGAGTGCCGTGGATCCCTTCTTCACCACGAAGCTGAAGAGGAGCATCAGGACTATTAGGAAGAATACCGGGCCGATGTTCGCGGCAATCATTATCATAGCATCGCCAACCCCGCTGAAGAACTCGCTGGGCGCCTTTACGAGAAGTGCGATGACCTGGGAGAAGGCGTAGAGCAGCAGCGGGATGCCGCCAGAAGCTATAAGCCTGGCTGTAAAGACGTCCAGCCTCTTCAGGGGCATTGAGAGGTAGTTCATGAGGATGTTACGCTCGATCTCAACCCCTATATCGTAGGCAACCGTCTTAATCACGAGTATTGAGGTTACGAATCCTGTGAGCGTTGATGCGCCTGAGAGGACGCCGAGCATCTTTGCCTGGACAGATGCTGATGGGGTCGGCATCATGAAGGTGGGCATTGCAAGGGCGAGGGCTGTGTATACTGCCACTAGCAACTCGAGTACCGGGAACTTGAATGAAGAGGTTATCCCTATATCCAGGGTCTCGATAAAGGCTGAAAGCCTGGAGTAACCCTTACCCACCGCTCACCACCCTCCTGAAGAGCTCCTCAAGCCCGACAACCCTGCTCTCAATCCCCTGAAGCGCCACACCCATCCTCTCAGCCACGTCGGCGACGTCCCTGTAAATCTCGTAATCGTGCCCGGCTTCAACCTCCACGAAGATGTCTCGCCCCCTCATAGAGACGTTTTTGATATAGCTGATGCCCTCTAACCCCCGTATCATGTCCTCCGGCCTGTCAACCATGATCCTGAAGACCCTCAGCGCGAGCTTCTCCCTCACCTCATCCACAGCGGCCTGAACATAAACCCTACCCCTGTAGATCAACGCAACCTCGTCACATATCTTGCTCAGCTCCGGGAGGACATGGGAGGATATTATGAACGTCACGCCCAGATCCCGGTGAAGGTTGTATATGAGGTCAAGCAGCTCGCTCCTAGCCTGAGGGTCGAGGTTCGATGTCGGCTCATCTAAAATCACTAGCTGGGGCTCCGGGAGCAGGGCCTGCGCGATCCCCAGCCTCTGCACCATCCCAGCCGAGTAACCTTTGATCGCCCTGTTTGCGGCAGGCTCCAGACCCACGAGCCTGAGGTACTTTAGGGCGACCTCCTCGGGGTTTGGCATCCCGTATATTCGGGCAACCCTGGTGAGGTACTCCAGCCCCTTCATGGCCTTTGGAAAGCTGGGTTTCTCATGAAGGAACCCTATCTGGCTCCGGATCCTAGGGTTATCCCATGGATCCTCACCAAAAACGGTCATCCTCCCGTTGTCGGCCCTGAGAAGCCCGAGGGCTATCTTTATCGTCGTGGTCTTCCCGGCCCCGTTAGGCCCAATCAAACCGAAGATTCTGCCACTCCTAACCTCAAGGTTTAGGCCGTTAAGGGCTTTGACCGAGCCAAACCTTTTGACCAGAGCTTCAGCCCTGAGCACGTCCTCTGCCATAGCAACCCTAAGATCGCACTACCGGTATAAAAATTTATATTTTTGTTCAGTAAATCTCAAGGCTTATTCTTTAAACTTTCATCAAGCCAGCACATTAGAATATATCCACATTTTCTTAACTGTACATGACAAGAATCATCAGCCCCATCATACATCTAACATTTAACGGGCATCCCCAAGACTGGTGTCTAGCGGCGCCACAATTCGCCTTTAAGGTATTTTGATGATGAGTTTGATTGCTTGGGCCCAGCCTTTTGGGCCTTTCTCCTCGATGGCCACTAGGTCTTCCCGCCCCACAGCCCTTCTTAACTCTTGGCTCCCGCCAAGGAGTACCGGTATGTCAACCGTTCTCAGCATCTCTATGTCGTTTGTGGAGTCCCCGATCCCCACTAAGACTGGGTTTTCCATTCGAGCCTCATAAAGCTCCCTTAGTCGTCTAACGGCAACCCCCTTGTCGTGTTGCCCGCATACCAGGCAGAGCCTCGACCCCATGAGGCATCTCAGCCCAACACTCTCAATCAGCCTTCTGACGGCTTCTGGGTTTTTGAGGGGTCTTAGAGCCAGGGAGTACTCCCTGCTGAGCATCAACGGTACCTGCTCTGGTGGGAGGCCTGTTAGCTTGACTATTTTCTCTGGCGTCATCTCGTGAACCCACTCCACATAGTTCCTGAGCCTATCCATGACCGGGGCCAGAGCCTCCTTTAGCTTGTCCACGGGGATGCCGAGCTCCAGGACGTAGTACCCATTTCTGCGTTTCAGTCCCTCCCCCCAGGGCCCGGCCTCTTCTGGAAGGTATATGGCTGCGCCGTTCTCAACTATGAATGGGTCGCGTATCCCCAGGAGCCTCCTGTAGTACTCCTGCTCCAGCCTAGTCTTGGACGAACAGAAAATCACCGGTATGCCCATGCGCCTCAGTCTCCCTATGAGGGGGGCGAGAGGGCCGTATGAGTAAGTGTCGTCGAGGAGAGTGCCATCTAGATCCGTTACTATGATGTATCTGTGCCCAGAGCCCCCGCCTCCAAGCCTCTTAGACATGATCCAGGGTTTAAATTTGGGAGATGCCATATATACTATAGGGGTTCGGTTTCCCACCAGTTACTCAGGGTCGGAGGTGTTGGAGACGAGGATCGAGATGCCTAGGTACATGGAGCGTTTCGGCGCTCTAAAGATATATGACGTTCAGCGCGTGCTAGAGCTTACTGGGGGGGTTTCAAGCGACCATAAGAGGGGCTTGCTGGGCATAGTTAACGTTGGGAGGGGGGAGATCGAGGAGCTGGAGTCCAAGATGAGCATAATCGTCCCGGTTAAAAACGAGAATCCAAAGATACTTGAGGGGGTTCTCAGCGGCATTCCCCACGAGGCGTTTTTGATAATAGTTTCTAACAGTGAGAGGCAGGTGGCAGACAACTACAGGATAGAGATGGACATGATCTTCCAGTTCCACAACCTCACAGGACGCCCCTTCGTAATGGTTCACCAGAGGGATCCCGCATGGAGCAATGCGCTCATAGAGGCCGGCTATCCACACCTCCTAGGGGAGGACGGGCTTGTGAGAAACGGCAAGGGTGAGGGGATGGTTCTAGGCCTTCTGCTCGCAAAGGCGATAGGCAGGGAGTATGTTGGGTTCGTTGACTCGGATAACTATATACCGGGCGCCGTTAACGAATATGTGGACATATATGCCACGGGCTTCTACATGTCGAACTCCCCCTACACCATGGTTAGGATAAAGTGGCCCTACAAGACGAAGTTCGTCGGCAAAAGATTCTACTTTAGGAGGAGGGGGCGGGTAAGCGAGGTGACAAACCGCTTCATGAATCTCCTGCTGGCAAGGCTCACGGGCTTCGAGTCGGATATAATTAAGACTAGCAATGCTGGCGACCATGCGATGACCATGGCGCTCGCCGAGAGGATAGGTTACTCCGGCGGCTTTAGCATAGAGCCATACGAGCTTATCTACATGCTGGAGGAGTATGCTGGTTTGAAGAAGCCAAGGTTCGAGGAGGTTATGAAGCATGCGATAGAGGTATACCAGGTTGAGCCTCGCAACCCCCACATCCATGAGGAGAGGGGCGATGAGCATATTCCAGAGATGCTTAAGGCCAGCCTCGCAACCATATATTATAGCCGGTTGGCCGACGAGGAGCTTCGAAGAAGGATATATGAGGAGCTCGTCGCCAGGAGGGCTGTTAGGCCTGGTGAGATCCTGCCGGAGCCGAGAAGATACCCACCCATACGTGGCGTTGAGGCTAAGAAGATAATCGATGTCATGAAGGATTTGTCTGAGAGCTTTGTGATGGTTGAATAGCTTTTAATTTCCATGATGTTGCCTTAAGATCGATGGTCGCCGATCTGCTGGTTACTAACGCCGAGATATGGAGTTTCGATGAGGAGCAGGGGATAGTGGAGGCCCTGGCAGTTAGGGATGGGAGGATAGTTGCGGTGGGCAGGGCTGCCGAACGTATTAAAGCTAAAAGGGTCATAGATCTTGACGGGAGGCTTGTATTTCCGGGAATAGTGGACGCACATATGCACCCCATGTCGCTCTCGCTGATGTCTGAGTGGCTTGATCTGAGGGATGTAGCCTCCATTGAGGAGCTGAAGGAGAGGCTTAGGCTTTGGGCCGAGGGAAGGGGGGGCTGGATCGTTGGGAGAGGGTGGGATCAGGAATCCATGGTGGAGCGGAGGTGCCCCACCCGGTGGGATCTCGACGAGGTGGTCCCGGATAGGCCAGTATTCCTCCTTAGGGTATGTGGGCACTTGGCAGTTCTCAACACTAAGGCTATGGAGATGACGGGACTTCTAGGCTCGGGGAGACCGGACGTTGTGGTTGAGGATGGGCGGCCAACCGGGCTGATAATTGAAGACGCTGTCTACGAGGTTTACGGGATGCTGCCTAAGCCAAGCATTGTGAAGGGAACTGGGTTGATGATATCTACACTCAGACGCCTCGCAAGGATGGGTATTAGAGGAATCTGTAGTATGGGTGCCAAGGAGTACGAGTTAAAGGTTTACAAGCACATAGCGAAGAAAGGCGACGTTCCAATAAGAGTCTCAGTCTACCTAGACCAGGAATTTCTAAGCCACATGGACGGCAACGCGTTAAAGGGCCTCCCCCCAAAGGTAGATGTGGCTGGTGTAAAACTGTTTGCCGATGGCTCTCTAGGCGGAAGGACGGCGGCCCTTTCAGCACCCTACAGTGATGCGCCTAATCTTAATGGAAGGCTGCTTCTAGATTCAAAGACTGTGTCCAGGCTTGTTAACAGGGTAGAAAGCCTTGGGTTGAGGGCAGCGATCCACGCCATTGGGGATCGAGCAGTCTACGAAGTTCTGAAGGGGCTCCGGAGAGCCAGGATGAGGAATCATCGCATCGAGCATGCCTCATTAATCAACGAGGAAATCCTCGAAATGTTCTCAGAGCTAAAACCTATGATTGCCGTTCAGCCCGGGTTCATAGTGTCCGATGAGTGGGCGGTAAAGAGAGTTGGGGAGGGGAGGGCCAGGTATCTCTATGCCTATAAAACTATGGAGAAGGCGGGGGCATTAATAGCATTCAGCTCCGATGCCCCTGTGGAGACGCCAAACCCAACCTTTCATCTCTACGCGGCGGTCACCAGGGGTAGGGATGTGGGGGTAGAACTCTCAAGGCACACTGGAGGGGAGGAAATGAACTTTGTGGAGGCGATGAGGCGCTACACTGTTTATTCCAGCCTCATCGCAGGGTTTCAGCCATCGATAATAAGGCCGGGCTATGAGGCCAGCTTTGTGGTCTTCGATGCTAGAAGCGTAAAGGAGGCTGGGAGGAACCTCAAAAATCTAAACATATACATGGGCGTTGTGAATGGACAAATTAACTAAATCGCATATTTGTATAGCAGCTTCTGCAGTGTTAAGGGCCTTATGAAGAGATGGATTTGCTTTGGATAGAACTACCTTAGAGTGTGGGCTGATAGGATCTGGGGAAGCGTAGCTGTGTGAAGGGTTCCTGGCCCAAAAGCCCGCCGATGAGCGTAGGCGGGAAGGCCCTCCGCCACAAATACAACAAGAGTTATAGAAGCGGCTAAGAGCCAAACCTGCTATCTCCTAACGCCCTTCCCCTTAAGCATCGATATAACAGCTTTACCTAAGCTTTTTATCGGGCTCCACTCTGCCTCCTCAGCCTCCGGCCTAGCTCTCCGAGTTATCTCTTTTACAACCTTCTCATAAACCGCTGTTGGGATGAGGCTCTTCGACTTAAGCTCCTCAAGTGCTGAAAGCTGAACCTCCTGGAGCCTCCTCTTAATTATCTTGAGCTCCTCCTCCCTCAGCTCTCTTATCTCGGGAATCTCATCGATGTCGCCAAGCTCCTCCTCAAGCGTCCTATACCTGGCCTCATACTCCCGCCTTAAAAGATTGTATGTGACAAGGTCTATTGCCCCATCCCTGTACATGGCGTCTAACTCCCTTAACACGTGCCTATAGGAGTGGAGCTTGGCTATCTTCTCATAGTATTTCTCGACCCACGGAGAGAGGCGCCTGACCCCCAGCGTCCTCACGGAGACTGGCTTAGCAATGAGGCTCACAGCCACCAGAGATATGACTACAGCTGTCATGGTTATCCCGAAGATCCTGTTTGCCTCGAAAACCTTGCTTGAAACGGCGAGTCCGGCCATGGCCGCCGGGATCGCCCCCCTCGCGCCTACCGCCGCTATAAACCACTTCTCTTTGCTGGTCAGGTCGCTGTTTATGGTAGAGGCGTAGACCGCGAGTGGACGGGCAAGCAGCATCATCGCCGCCGTTATGACAAGCGCCTCAAGGAGATACGACCTCACAATAGCTACGCTAATGTAGGAACCCAACACCAGAAATATGAGGACCTCAGAGAGGAACGCTATGTGCTCCCATATATCGATCACCCTCCTCCACTCAAAATACGTTAGCCTAGACTCCATGTATGCGGCCATGACTATACCAGCTATAACAACACTCGTTACACCGCTGGTTCTAAAGGGCGGCATCTCTGCGATAACCCACGCCGCAAAGAATACGACTATTGAGAGGTAATCCATATGCTCGGTAAGGCCGAGCCTTGTTATGAGCTCGACTGACATCAGGCCGACCCCGAAGCCTATCAACATACCCCCGAAGAAGAGCCTGGCGAACTCCGATACGAAGCTTAAAACCGAAAATTGGGAGCCAAGCGCCAAACCAATCAACATGGATGTGAGGACGATCGAGGTTGCGTCGTTAAATGCTGATTCAGCCTCTACAACCGTTATGGCCCCGGGCCTTAGAACCTCCAGCCCCCTAGTTATCGATATTACTGCGCCAGGATCAGTTGCCGCTAGAACCGCGCCAAGCAGGAATGCCGGGAGAAGGTCTATTTTAAGTAGGAGGTGGGCTATGAATCCTAGCCCGGCCATCGTTATTATAACGCCTATGGTGGCCAAGGCTAGTATTTGCCACCTGTACGCTCTCAGATAGTTTATCTCGATATGCATGCCTTCATTGAAAAGTATGAGTGGGATTAGGAGGTTTGCCAACACCTCGAAATTCACGCCGATACTCTCAGGATTCAGGAGGTTCAGAACCTCCGGCCCAAGTATATAGCCGCTGACCAGCAAGGGG
>WAQG01000254.1 GCA_015520395.1 Candidatus Geoarchaeota archaeon | reverse complement strand
ATGTAATGTTTTTTATTGTAGGGGATAAGCAATGGTGATGGGGTACTGTGTCAAGTGTCGTGCAATGCGGGAGCTGACGGATGCGACTCAAGTGACCCTGAAGAATGGTAGGCCCGCCATCAAAGGTAAATGCAGTGTCTGTGGCACAACCGTTTACGTGATTGGCAAGACTCTCTAGAGGTACGGCAATAACAGTCCACTCTTAAATTTTTCTTAATAACACTATTCCAAAGCCCGGTGTGTCATGGATATGTGGATGGAAGCGTTGGACGTATCTTCCCATCCTCCCTAGCCCTTCAGACCCTATGAAGACCGGGTGCTCTGCTGGTTCGAAGGGGAGGTTTTCAACGGCGTACTCAAGTATGCCCTCGATCTCCCTCCTCGTTATGGTGCATACGCTAAACACCAGGACTCCTCCTTTCTTAAGTATCTTTGAGGCTGGTTTGAGGAACTGTCTCTGGTATCTTGGAAAATTATCCAGCTCGTCTTCCCCTAGCTCCGATCCAAGCTTCGGCCTTACGCCCAGCGCTGAGCAGGGGGGATCTATGAGCACCCTGTCCGCCTCTAGTCCCGGCATCTCCAGGTCTATATACCTGGAATCCATTCTTCCTACCCTGACGTTGCGGATCCCCATCAGCCTCAGCAACTCCCTCATCCTCCCGACCTTCCGGCTTGATTTGTCAAAGCCGTAAACAGTCCCCCTACCCTTAGTCAGCATCGCTATGTGGGTGAGCTTGCCTCCCGGCGCAGCACACATGTCAACGATCGTCTCCCCGGGCTGTGGATCGAGAACCCTCACGGTCACGATCGATGGGAGCGACTGTGGATATACGAGGCCCTGAGCCCTTTCGGGAAGGTCGGCTGTGCTTGGCAGCTTAAACCAGGAGTGCGTGATCTTCACGGCTAATCCCTTCTTAAGCCTTTTCAGCTGTTCCGCCGATACCATGGAAACACCGACGCCCACGAGAAGGCCATATGGGTCGACCACCCCGACTGTGTCCCCTGCCTCCAGGTCCTTTGGATACCTGATGATGCCGGGTACGTAGAGGTTTGCCCCCTGGAGAACGGTTTCGGCCGCCCATCTGTCCACCATTACCGTTTTTTCGGGGATTGGGAGGTGGCCTGCCCTCTCCACCTCCATGTATATAGCCTCCTCTATCAGTCTGTGCTGCCTGAATCGCAGCCCCCTTGAATCGAGGCTTTTCAGAACATCCTCGACGGAAGCCTTCAGGGTGTTCACCCTGAGGAAAAATCGGCGCGCCGGGGTCATCAGAGCCATGAGAGCCTCCACCCACTTCTCGCCGTAAACATCTTTGAACACCTCCACAACGGCGGGTGTGAACCTCAGCCTAAGATCTTCGGGTTTCAGATCCCTTAGAGTCCTCACGCTTTCTCAGCCTCCTTGGAACAGCTATCAGCTCAGTCCCGCATTTCGGGCATCTGGAAAGACGTAGGTCATCATACCTTGACCCACAGGCGGGGCAGATCTTCACCCATTTAAAGACCCTGGTGATCCCTCTCTGAGAGACTGGCCTGTGTTCGATGCCCAGGAAGCCTAGTATATTCTGTACGGCGTAATCGTCGGTCAGGACTATAACCTTCCCCCTGGTGCTGAGCTCTATTGCCGTGGCTATAAGCTGCAGGTCGGCGTCCGAGATTCCGCGTCCCCCAACCTCTAGGTAAGCCTGCCTAGCCCTCTCGAGAAACTGGGGGCTGGGCTCAAAAATGGTTAAACGGCGGGATGCGATGAGGGCCTCGAGAACCGTCCTTCCCAAAGGGCTTCTAACCTCCTCGGCCACCAGTTTTGGCATGTATAACGCCCCATCGAGGGCTTGAAGCCTAGCACCCAGAAGAACGGCGCCCGCATCAAGGATATAGATCCTATATGCTTGTCGTTGTTCTCTTCCTGACTCTTTCATAAAACCTCCACTCAAACCTGACGAACTTGACGGCCTTCTCGGAGGGCCCGACCCTGAGCTCCATTCCGGGCGACACGTATCCTTTTATCTCTCCATCTATGACGACGGCCATGTTTTTAGAGGGCCTTATCACAAGCTCGTTCTCATCGAAGGGCATAATGATGACGCGTTGGCCCCACAGCAGTGGGTTCAAGATGTCGAGTATCATCACATCCAGCCTAGGGTCTACTATCGGGCCCCCCCTTGACGCGATGTATGCCGTGGAGCCGAGGCTGGTCGAGACTATGACTCCGTCGCACCTCCCGCTATATATCAGCTCGTCATCCGTACCTACGTCCAGTTGCGCCGTGCGTCCTATTTCTATCGGAACCGTGAGAACCTCGTTTATGGCGTAGGCCACGCCCCCCGGCCACCACGCCTTCAGGAGCCTCCTCCTCTCAATCTTATAGTCCCCGACATCGAGCCTTGGTATGTACTGCCAGAACTCCTCGGGCCTAAGCTCGCAGAGGAACCCAACATGCCCGTACTTTACGCCCAGCATAGGCACACTTATGTCCTTTTCGACGAGGGTGTGGGCGACCCTGAGAAGTGTTCCATCACCACCAACAACAACCACCATGTCAACATTCATCTCGCCCATCTCGACGCCCTCGACTCCCAGAAGCCTAGCGACGTGCGCATCTATGTAGACCTCATGTCCATGGGCCCTAAGCTGCACCATTATCTGCTTAATGACTTCCAGAGCCCTTGGATCGTCGGTGCGCCCTGTTAGGCCGAAGCGCATCTCAATTCACGTTAAGTCTATCGGGTTAATGGTAAAATATACTTGACCGCTCTGGACGGCTGAGCTGCTGTCGGAGAGATTTTTAAGCGTTGGGCTCCACATAAGTATGGGAGGTGTTGGAATGTCGACCAGACCTGCATCGGCGGGATCGCTTAAAGTTGGCTCCTACATAGTGATCAACGATCATCCATGCAAGATCGTTGAGATGGAGAAGTCGAA
Source organism: Candidatus Geoarchaeota archaeon (assembly GCA_015520395.1). Classification (GTDB taxonomy): domain Archaea; phylum Thermoproteota; class Thermoprotei; order Gearchaeales; family WAQG01; genus WAQG01. The sequence goes on along the minus strand of WAQG01000254.1, from coordinate 5,508 downwards.
GACTGGGAAGCACGGATCGGCAAAGGTGAGGATCGTAGGCATAAGCCTCCTAGACGGCTCAAAGAGAACACTCACAGCCCCGGCCGACGCCTTCGTGCAGGTTCCCATAGTTGAGAAGAAGCCCGCACAGATTCTCTCGCTCTCAGAGGACTCTGTCCAGCTGATGGACATGAGGACATACGAGGTCTACGAGATCTCGCTACCCGAGGACGAGTCCCTGAGGGCTAAGCTCGAGCCGGGCAGGGAGGTCGAGGTCTGGGAGGTGATGGGCCACAGGTTTATAGTCCGGGCCCTCTAAACCTCCTTCTATACCCCCTACGGTAAGGATAGTCGCCGCTCCTCTCCCTAAGCGCCTGCTGATACCCCTTGGCAAAGAAGAAGTGTTCCCTGTGATCAGTGGCACTTAGCTCTCGGAGTATCCTTTGGACTATGGCTCTCTTGACCTGAAGCCCCGTTCTCTGCCTTATATCCTCGAAACTCTCAAATGGCTTACGGGCTCTCTCCTCCAGTATCTTCCTAAGCATCCTCTTTCCTATTCCGGGTATGGCTTCGAGGGCATGCATCCTCGGGGAGACGGGGCCAGCCTCGTTGAAGAACTTGACAAACTCGGCCTCCTTATCAGTCACTATCTTCTCTATTATCAGGGGCAGCTCCGCCTTAGCGTTTGCCGTCAACTCGGTGAAAAGCAGCTTCCTGTTAACACGCCTTATCTTGGCCCTCTCCCCCCTCCCTATATACACGACCTCACCTATCCTGACGCCTATCTGGGGCCTTGGGATGAGCTCGAAAAGCGTGAAATAGTCCCTGCCGAGGGCCTGGACTATGGGCTCCGTCCTCCTACCCCCAGGGTAGCCGAAGGGAAGGTAATCAAGGACGTAAGCGTACTCCTCATAATACTTCCTTGGATAATCAGGCATGGCTCGACTCTCCGCCCAGCGGGGCTTATCCAGAAGAATACTCCCTAAGAAGGCTTAGTATCCTCTCTGCCTCCTCCGACGAAACATACCTGTCCCTCGGTATGAGCGTCCTAAGCTCCTCAACGGTTTCAGGCATTATGTTCACAATCTGAATGCTAGTAAACTCGTCAAACCCAAACTCTTTCTGAAGGGCCTCAACAAGCCTCCTCGCGGCATCCCTAGAAACCTTGCTGTACTTCTGGAGATAGGTTAAGACAAGCCGCTGGCCATTCTTCACATTACCCTCATTAACTCGCTCCTCCATTATTGTTTTAGCCTCTGGTATCGTTAGACGGACAGTCCTTAAAACTTTCATCGGCCCCGCCAATACATTATGTTGCCTGAAAGTTTATAAATATTCATCGATTTCAGATTCAGGAGGGCCATGCGGCACTCGAAGGGCTATAGAAACAGGATGAGGAAACTGCTGTCGAGGAAGAGGGCCCGGAGAGGGCTTTCAATGTACCTGATAGAATATAAGGTTGGCGACAGGGTTCACATAAACATAAACCCAATAGCAATAGAGACCGCGCCCCACAGGAGATTCCAGGGCCTAACGGGGAAGATAATAGGGAAGAGGGGGAGGGCCTACATAATAGAGGTTAACCTGAAGGACGACAGGCGCATAGTAATAACGACCCCCGAACACATAGTGCCAGCTAAGGGTTAGCTCCAAAGAGCTTTTCCTCAAGATCCGGCGCCACGGCAACAACGTCGAGGGATAAGACCTCAACGCTCTTGCCAAGGATCTGACTTATGCTCGGCCTGGTTCTTCCCTCATCTCCAGTGGCAAGCTCCTTTATGTAAAGCCCTCCCTGACAAGTTATATCGAACATCGCAGTGTCAGGCCCCGTCTTGAAACCCCTAACCCTGTAAACCCGCTTTGACCTAACCTTATCAACCCTCCTCCAGAGAACGCGCCTCGGAGTCCTCTGCTTAACAGTTCTGCCAGTAAGGGCGCGCTCAACCCTCCTCACCTCCTCCTCGGAAATCCCGCCATCAACCCTGACCCTGAGGATATACCGCTTCTCATGGATGCTCGAGTAGACATTTATCTTCCTAACAACCTCGGGGCCAACGTATCGAAGCATCCTGACAGCCACCAAACCCCTAAACCTCCCGTTAATACTCTTCTTCAGGGCCTCGAGATCAACCCTCCTCCTCCGGGGCTCCCTAACCTCCATGACGAATGGCCTTCCCGTCCCCAGCATCCTCACATCGATGTCCTCCCGGCCAGCGGCATGGAGTATCGCCTCCGACCCACCATGAGGCCTATAGAACATGGGGGCCAGGAGGGCCTCTACGGAAACCCCCTCAAAAAGCAGCCTTCCCTCCTCATCGATGCACTCCTCGCCCTCACAGGGCGCCTCGACTATCCTGGTCTGCCTAAGCCCCCTAAGGAACTTGAGATACCGGCCATAGATGTAGACCGGCCTAACCTCCACCGAGACCGTGTCGTTAATTGCATCGTAGTGCACCACAATGTCGGGACGCCTAAACTCAACCCTCGCCCCAACCCTGGCGGCTATGTACTTCCCTATCTCCCTGTTGAGCTCGGTTTTGAGGGACTCGCCGTAGCTCAATGAGAACTCCGACCGAATCCTGTCCTCAGCCTCAGCCATCCACCCAGGTATGGTCGAGCCGACATGGAAGCTCTCAAACTCGTACCCCCTCAACATCTCCACGGCCCTCTCCCCTACCTCACCAATCCTGGCAAAAAGCCCCCCACACACCGGACACTTCTCCACCCCGATCCTCAGTCCGTGTTTTCCAGCAACCTCACAGGCCCTCTCGAAGCCGGATCTGCAGAGGGCCGTGAGAAGCTCGGCGTCCCCCTCCTCGAGGAGCCTCAGCTCAGCTTCTATCAATAAGTAGCCCTTGAGGATCGCCCCCCTCTCATAGTTGCTCATAGAGCCGCCGAGCCTAGAGAACATGCGCCCAAGACAGTTGTTGCAAAGTGGGTAATTCAGCAGGAGGGGTTCAACGACTCCCAGCATATGCAAAGTGGTTCACCTATATCTTGAACCTGGCCAGAAGCCCCTTCCTGCGGAGCTGCTTGATGTTCTTCCTAAGCATGTTGTACTGCTTCAAAAGCATCCTCACCTCCCCCGGCGTTGTCCCCGAGCCCCTCGCGATCCTCCTTATCCTGGAGCGGTCAAGTATCTTCGGGTTCCTTATCTCCTCCTCGGTCATCGAATTCACGATCGCCCTCCACTTCTTAATGTTCCTCTCAGCCTCCCTCAAAACCTCCTCGGGAAGCCCGGACCCCAGCCCAGGGATCATGCCGAGGATCTTGCTCAGCGGCCCCATCTTCCTCACCTCCTCCATCTGCTCAACGAGATCCCTGAGGGTGAACCTGCCTGAGAGAAGCGCCTCCCTCCTAATCTTAACCTTGACCTCAGCCTCCCTCATCCTGTCCACAAGGGCCTTAAGATCCCCCATCCCAAGAAGCCTGTTGATAAAGCTGGGGGGGTCAAACTCCTCCATCTCATCGATCTTCTCACCGGTACCTATGAACGAGACGGGCGCGCCGGTTGCGGCGACGGCGCTAAGCGCCCCACCACCCCTGGCAGCCCCGTCAAGCTTCGTCACAAAGATGCTCCCAATCCTGGTCGCCTCATGGAAGGCCTTGGCCTGGACGTAGGCCGACTGACCTATTGTGGCGTCCACAACAAGTATTATGTGATTGGGTTTGATCTCCCTGGCGATCATCCTCATCTCCTCGATAAGCCCCCTTTCCTCCTTATGCCTCCCAGCAGTATCCACGATGATGACCTCGTACCCCTCCCTAGAGAACTTCTCAACCCCCCTCCTAGCAATCCCGACGGGATCCGTGGAGCCCGGCTCACCGTAGATCGGAACACCAACCATCTCGGCCAGCTGCCTCAACTGATCATAGGCGCCCGGCCTATAGGTGTCGGCACACACAAGCGCAACCCTGTAGCCCCGCCTCTTATAATAGTTGGCGAGCTTAGCCGCCGTCGTCGTCTTCCCAGAACCCTGAATGCCGACAAGCATGATAACATTGCTCCTCCCGGGGAGAATCGGGAGGCGGTAGGGCTTCTCACCCCCAAGCAGGCCAACCAACTCCTCATAGAGAGCCTTCAAAACCATGTCCTTCCTAGTGTACCCCGGCGGGGGCTCCTCCCTCCCAGCCTTCTCAAGCTTCTTACTAAGCTCCAAAACCTGCTCCACCCTCACATCCGCCCTCAGCAAAGCCCTCTGAACATCCCTTATAAACTCCCGAATAGCCCTAACATCACCCGTACTCCCAACAAGCCTCCTAACAGCATCCCTCAAAGACTTGGACAGGCCACTAAGCACCATCAAAGAAGAACACAAAGACCACAGACATAAGGATTATGGACGAAAACACACATAACCCAGACACAAAAAATAAAACATGAAAGGGCCCGTAGCGTAGCAAGGAGATCGCGCCGGCCTTCGGAGCCGGAGGCCCCGGGTTCGAATCCCGGCGGGCCCGCCACCTAAACACCCACTATATAAGCTTTTCCTCGTCTAAGGCTAGGAGGCGTAACTTCTGCTTTCAGCTTAAGGAATGGGTGGTTTCAGCTACGTAGGTGATAATCTTACACGATAATCTCTCAGTGCTTATGGAATTACTTTTAGCCAATGGTACTCGCTTGAAGTCCTCGTCAAAGGTAAGGATAGTGCCTATGCCGTGGTGCCTCCATGTTAAGGCTATGATAGCGTTTCTGGGTGGCAGTCTATAGTTGTCCATGGTAGCGACTATTTGGCTAGGTTGCGCCTCGATATCTGCCACTACTTTTATGTATAATTCTTCTAGTAGAGACCAACTTGCTTAGGTTTTCTTTTGCGAAGACTATACCTTTGCTTCTAACGAGTCTTCTCAGATCGTAGGCTCTCTTTACACTATACTTGTTTGTTGCATCTCTTCTTATAATGAAATGGAGTACTTTGTCAATAACACTAAACTTGTCGCTAATAGAGGGTATTTATCCAGGAGTTCTTCTGCCTCAGAAGCGCGGGCACGATTATAGAGTAGCTGGATGAACACATTGGAATCTACAAGGACGTACTACTTCATAGGGGCTCCCACCCTGCTTCGGCTAGTAGCTCTTCTATCTCCTCAGAGGCCTTACCTAGTATGCCGCGGCACTTTCACAGAATTCTTCTCCTCTCCTCACAGACCGGAACAAGCACTGCAATCCTTTCCTCGCCCTCTCAGAGGTCAACAGGCTCTAGGGGCTTAAGTACGCCTTTCTCGTATCTTACCCTCACGGCTTTAGACAACCCCTGCACCCATACCAAACGAGCCAATTAGCCTTTCCCTGGTAAAGAGTTTTCAAAAGTTCCTTGAGACTATTCTTAAACTCACTAAGTTAAACAGAGAGTTCTTGAAAGTTCCTCATCCCTAACTAAGGCGTGGAGCAGATAATGAGGGAGATGGAGAAGAATTAGAGGAGGCAATGTAGCTTAAACTCTATTTCCTAGTTACTGTTATAGCAATGGTGAAAACTATTAATAGTATCATTGCTATTATCGTTACAACGACTATATCGTATGTCTC
>WAQG01000253.1 GCA_015520395.1 Candidatus Geoarchaeota archaeon | reverse complement strand
ACCTTAAGGTTCGTGCTTGATATCTAGCCTAAAACACATCCTTCGGGCCAGAAGCACAGGCTTAACCTGTCTACCACGTCTAATAAGCATCACAAGTCCCAACGACTCGAGAAGCTTAAGATCCCGATAGACGTTCGCCGTGTCTCTATCAAGCCTCTCCGCAAGCTCTGAGACACTGAAAAAAGACTCCCTGCTCAACACCTCGAGGAGCTCGGAGACCCTCTCCGTAAACATCTTTGAGTGTATTTTCGGGTCATACTGGATCAGTATTCTCTCCTCATACTCCAGCTCCCCCTCCTCACTTGCAAGCCTATATTTCCTTTGAAGCTCGGAGAGCTCGCCCGAGAGATCTTCAAGCCCATCCGCTATACGCTCCTCAAGATGCCTTATCCTTTCTTGTATAGTCTCCATCGTATGCGCCCGAACTATCTCGACTATCATTCCATGACTTTTGTGGTTTCAGGACAAATATGTTTTTAACCCAACTACAAGTAGTAACCTATGAGGTGATCTGGTATGTCAGTTTCACTCAGGGAAGTTAGCCGTTATGTATGGGAGATACCAAAGTTAGATGGCATGAGGGTTCCCGCCCGGATCTACGCCGACCAGCAGCTTCTAAGGAAGATGAGGGAGGATAAGACCCTCTGGCAGGTCAGGAACGTCGCCCACCTGCCGGGAATATATAGGTACAGCATAGTGCTGCCCGACGGCCACCAGGGGTACGGCTTCCCAATAGGCGGGGTTGCCGCACTCGACGCTGAGGAGGGTGTGATAAGCCCCGGTGGGGTGGGCTACGACATTAACTGTGGAGTTAGAGTCATTCGCACGAACCTTGACTATGAGGATGTTAAGCCAAAGCTTAGAGAGCTGATAGACGTATTGTTCAAGAACGTGCCCTCGGGCCTCGGATCTACAGGTAGGCTGAGGCTCTCCACCCGGGAGCTGGACGAGGTGCTGGACAGGGGCGTTGAGTGGGCGATAGAACACGGGTATGGGTGGGATGAGGATAGGGAGCACTGTGAGGAGAATGGGAGCATGAAGTCAGCCGACTCATCCAAGGTCTCCCCCCACGCTAAGAGGAGGGGGGCAAACCAGCTCGGAACCCTGGGCAGCGGGAACCACTTCCTGGAGGTTCAGGTTGTGGACAAGATATATGACCCTGACATAGCAAAGAGGCTGGGGATAACCAGGGTCGGCCAGGTAACGGTTATGGTGCACACCGGAAGCAGGGGGCTTGGCCACCAGGTTGCAAGCGACTACATAAAGATAATGGAGAGAGCGATGTACAGGTATGGGATAAGGCTGCCCGACAGGGAGCTCGCAGCCGTCTACGCGAACACCAGGGAGGCACGCGACTACTTCGCTGCCATGAGTGCGGCAGCCAACTATGCATGGACAAACAGGCAGATCCTAACCCACTGGGTCAGAAAGTCCTTCGAGGAGGTCTTCAGAACCGATGCCGAAAAGCTGGACATGCACCTGATATACGACGTGGCCCACAACATGGCTAAGCTTGAGGAACACGTTGTGGATGGCAAAAGGGTAAAGGTATACGTCCACAGGAAGGGCGCCACACGCGCATTCCCGCCGGGAAGCCCATACATACCAGCCGACCATAGACCCTTCGGCCAAGTAGTCCTGATACCCGGAAGCATGGGCACAGCATCATACATCCTGATAGGAACCGAGAAGGCCGCCCAGACGTTCTTTAGCTCAGCCCACGGCGCAGGACGCATGCTCTCGAGGGCCAAGGCAATAAGGACCGTGAGGGGCAGTGAGGTTAAGAGCAGCCTTGAGAGGAGGGGGATCCAGGTTAGGGCGGCAAGTCTCAGGGTGCTTGCGGAGGAGGCTGACATAGCCTATAAGAGCGTCGACAGGGTTGTTGAGGTTACCCACGCCGTAGGGATCTCCAGGAAGGTTGTGAGGCTAAGGCCCATAGCCGTCACAAAGGGTTAGGGTCTCAGCCGACTGTTTTTAAATCATCCACTCAGCACTCGGCAAACACATCATCGACCATAAATACATAATCCCTCATGCTGATATATCTGAATCGCCATACTGGGATGGGAGGTGTGGCTGATGGGTGGAAGGCAGAGAACCACGCTCTTCTGGGAGGAGCATGAGAAGAGGGAGGAGGAGTCTAGGAGAGGAAAGAAGAAGAAAAAGAAGAAATGAGTGCCTGGCCCCCAAAGAGGAGAGATAGGCCACTGGTGGTGCTCCTCCCAAAGTCGATCCTAAGCGACTCCCCAACCCTAAGGGAGAAGACGGTCAAGGTGGGCCTTATAGCCAGAGCCCTAGCAATCTTCAGGGTGGATGAGGTTGACATATACGATGACGGGACGGAGGGCTCCGAAGAGGACATCAGAGTATTCCTCGACATAGCCAGGTACATGCTCACACCACCCTACCTCAAAAGACGCCTCCACAAGCTGAAGGAAACCTTAAGATACGCTGGGCTTCTACCACCCCTAACAATCCCAAGCCACCCAGCGAGCCCCACCGACACAGCCACCCCCTACAGGGAGGCGGTCGTGCTTAGGAGGGTTAAAGGCGGCGTCATAGTCGATGCGGGACTCGAAAAACCAAGCCTCATAAAAAACTATGAGGCCAAACCCGGCGAAAGGCTCACAGTAAGGATCCAGCGGGCCGGGGGTGGGGTAAAACTCAAGCCTGTGAAGAGGGTGCCGGTATACTGGGGCTTCAAAATACGCATTACAACCAGCCTTAAGGAAAGGTTAAACCAGCTGAGATCCCAGGGATACTCCTTAATAGGAACATCCCGGAAAGGCCTGCCGCTAAGAGGAGAGGTGGAGAGGCTAAGGCGCCTGCTAAAGAAGCCGGCAGCAGTAATGTTCGGCTCACCAAAGGAGGGAATCTACGAAATAATGAACAGGCTGAACATGAACCCCGAAAAGGAAATGCAAACAATAATAAACTTCATACCAAACCAAGGAGTAAGAACGGTGAGAACCGAAGAAGCCATATACATAGTACTAGGAATAATAAACACACTAACATAACCAAACTTAAAACCAATAATGTAGACTGGCAGGCCTAAAACCCAAGATTTATACCAATAGAGCAACATATAATACATAATGATGAGACTAACGTACATAATGGCTTTAGGAATTTTAATCATGATCGGGGCACTGACAACGCCGCTTATAAACACCCAGCCTAACAATCAGACAAACCCCGCCCAGACACAGGCCTCCACAGCTATCCATAGCCCCCAAGAGGGATCGACAACCTGGAACGAATACGCAACACCAGCCCCACCATGCGTGCCGAAGGGTGTAGAAAATATCCCAATGTGCTTTCTCGACGGCTCCCAGGCCTTCATACTCTTTACGCCCATCAAACTAGTCCATAAATATGTTGTTTTGCCTGGCAGGGGTGGGGCGGATGTAGGTAACACGACTTACAGAAACCTGGATGTCGCCAGGCTTGAATACCTCATCAAGATCGACAGAATCCTAATATACGAAAGGCTGGGGGGCTGCCACCTAGCGGAACTTGGGCTTGGTGACCTGTGCGATCAGCTCCAAGACGATATGCACCCCGGCAACACGATACACGTGATAACAAATGAGTATTTCCTGTTTCCTAATGGTTCTCCGATCCCGCCTCAGCCAAATTGGGATCGTTACGACTTTGTTCTCGAGGTTGGCAGGCAGTATGTAGGGGTCATAGC
>WAQG01000252.1 GCA_015520395.1 Candidatus Geoarchaeota archaeon | reverse complement strand
CCCCAGGGGTGGGATGGGCTCTGCGGGCAGACCGCCGACATAGATCTTTACATCATCAACAACCCCGCTCTTTGAGACCCCCAGTCCAACGAGGAAGTTCGTGAGCCCAGGGGCGAAGCCCGCATCTGGGATCACGGCGACCCCCGACGCCCTGGCGGCGTCATGGAGTTTAAGCGGGTCTTCAGGCATGTAGGAGACGTCAACAACATGGATGCCGGCTTTGATGCAGGTTCTGATGAAGCGGTAGCCAAGCGACCCGGGCAGCGCCCCGACAGCTAGCCCAAACCTGTGGAGAAGCCCGGTGTTTAAGGCGTCTTTTCTCAGGATTCTTAGCTCGGGGAACCTGGCCGCCAGGCGGCGGGCCCGCCCCTCAAACTTTTCCACCAGGGTTACATCATAGCCCATTCTTGAAAGTATCAGGGCTGTCTGAACGCCTATATCCCCGCCCCCGGCGACGACGACCTTCAAGTCCTTCCACCGGTGGGAGGCGCGTCTACTCTATCCTTATTAGCCTTCCGCGTTTCTTCTTAAGCCTCAGCTCCAGTATACCATTCTTAAACCTTATCGAGAATCCTGATGGCTCCACCTCGTAGGGAAGCGTGAGCCTCTTAAACCAAGTGTCGTAATCGCAGGAGCCGTAGGCCCATCCCTCATGCCTAACTGGCCGGGAGAGCTTAGCCCTTATCGTGACGACCCGCCCCTCTATAGAGACCTCCACGTCATCCAGGCTTCTGACGTATGGGAGATCCGCCGTAACAACCACCTCGTCGTACTCGTCCCTCACCTCGGTCAGGGGGGTCAGCTCCCGCTTAACAGGATCCCAGAGGGGCCTCTCAAACTCCTCGAAGACCTCCTCAAACCTCTCCTCAACCTCCCTGAACAGCTCGTTGATGATCTCGAAGATGCTCCGCCTCCTCCTCTCCACCGCCACCACCCCCCTACCTATAGTAGAGGAGAGGCACCTCCCTCTCCTTCATCTTCTCCATCATCTGCATCATCTGGGCCGTCCTTCTCATCAGATCCCTAGCCTTAACCCTTATCTCCTCAGCCTGCTCGAGGAGAGGCTTAAGGTTCACCTCAAATCCGAGATGCTTGCCCAGACACTCAAGTATTGATGCCGCGGCGCCTGGATCAGGGTAAGCGTAGTGGGATTCAGCCAGGAGAACCACGTTGTCTATCCCGTGTTTGCTGGAGTCCCTTAGGAGGAGGGCGTGAACCCCGACGAGCATGCCCTCCTTAAGCTGCTCGACGCCTGCGTCCCTAAGCCTCTCCATAAGTTCCACGGGCACCGACACCCCATAGACCCTCGGCTTCTCTATGTCGAGCCTGTTGGGGACGGCGAGCCCCGTAATTGAATATATCACCTTAACTCTGTGGGATCTTGCCCATTCGAAGAGGGCGGAGGAGATTGGAGCTACTATGTTTGGGGGGAGGGCGATCTCCGAAACGACCACGGCGATGCCATCCCGATGGAATATCCTCACAGGATGCTTTGGCTCACCGTCGTGTATAACCACGAGGGGTGGTAGGAGCTCTGACTCGAGATAGGCGACCTCCTCCATCCCTAGCTCCCTAATCATATGGGAGGCCGAAATCACTCCGACAAGCCCGGTATCAGGCAGCCCGACCACCAAAGACTCGGGCCTCACCTCCCTAACATCCACAAACCTTGCCACAGACAAAAGGCTTCACCAAATAATAATGCCTCATCCAGGGTAAAATAGGTTTCATACCATAGGGAGATAGTAAGCCGACTAGCTACAACAGCGGGGCTCTCGGGTCTCTAGGCAGCTGAGGGCTCGTGGGCGAAGACCCTCCCGAATCCCCTATTCTATCTCGCCCTTGATTATCTTGATCAGCACTTCGGTGTACTCGCTTGCCTTAAGGGGCTTTAGGCCGGGTATGTGCCTAGCGATGTCCTGGGTGACCCTTCCCGAGGATATGGCCTTCTCGACTGCCGACTCTATAAGCTTGGCAGCCTCCTTCCAGCCAATGTAGTCCAGCATCAGTGCGGCGCTCCTTATCTCGGCGGTCGGGTTAGCTACATCCTTCCCAGCATACTTTGGAGCAGTCCCGTGGACGGGCTCGAAAACCGCCATGTAGTCCCCGACGTTGGCGCTGGGGGCTATGCCGATCCCCCCTATCAGCGCGTTGGCCTCATCGCTTATGTAGTCGCCGTTGACGTTCGGGCAGACTATGATATCGTATTCCCCGGGCCTTGTGATTATCTGCTGAAGCATGTTGTCGGCTATCCTGTCATTGAACAGTATCTTACCCTCCGGTACAACGCCCCCATACTTAGTCTTAACCTCATCTTCGGTCACAATATAGTCCCTGAACTCGGTCAGGGCGACCTCGTAGCCCCACTCCCTGAACGCCCCCTCGGTATACTTCATGATGTTGCCCTTATGCATCAGCGTGACGACCCTGCGGTTCTTCTCAATAGCGTAGTTAAGCGCCTTCCTGACAAACCTCTGAGTCCTGAACTTGCTTATCGGCTTTATCCCTATCCCGGAGTCCTCCCTAATCTCTATGCCAAACTCCCTCTTGAGAAACTCCCTAATCTTCTTGGCCTCAGGGCTGTCGTACGGCCACTCTATCCCCGCATACAGATCCTCTATGTTCTCCCTGAATATCACGAAGTCCACCTTCTCGGCTGCCTTCAGGGGTGCGGGCATGCCCTTGATGTACTTGGCGGGCCTTATGTTGGCGTAGAGGTCAAGCTTCTGCCTGATAGCCACGTTAAGGCTCCTGTACCCACCGCCCACGGGGGTTGTGATGGGGCCCTTTATGGCCACGATTGCGTACCTTATCGCGTTTAGGGTGTCCTTGGGGAGCAGCTCGCCGTACTTCTTCACGGCCTTGCTTCCAGCATATATTTCCCACCAGACGATCCTCCTAGAGCCTCCATAGGCCACCTCGACGGCCGTGTCGACAACCTTCTTGGCCAGCCTAACGATCTCAGGCCCGATCCCGTCGCCCTCTATGAATGGGATTATGGGCTCGTTGGGCACGACGAGCTTACCACCAACAACCCTTATCTTCTCGCCCTCCTCAGGCAGCTTCAGCTTCTCGAACTCTGGGGTCTCGAGGGGCTCAACGCTCAACAGGCTCCACCCCAAGTATACCATCGGGCAGCTTTGATATATGTCTTATATGTTTCGGCACGGTAATCTTAACACGTCAATCTACATGAATAGAAAATATGTACATGCCGGGCCCGCTGCAGGGCGCCCCAATAACCATTTTAAAGGTCTACGCACTGAGGAATATGTCATGAGGGTTGAGAGAACTTTCGTGATGATAAAGCCTGACGGCGTCAAGAGGGGTTTGATAGGAGAGATAATAAGGCGGATAGAGAGGACGGGGCTTAAGGTTGTCGCCCTTAAGATGGTCTGGCCGACAAAGGAGCAGGCAATGAAGTTTTACCCGTCGGACGAGGGGTGGCTCAGAAGTGTGGCTGAAAAGTCGCTCTCAGTCTACAGGCAGCTGGGGATAGACCCGGCAAGGGATTTCGGAACTGACGATCCGGTAGCCATAGGGAGGAGGATTAAGGAGTGGCTTGCGGACTTCCTAGCCTCGGGGCCCTGTGTCGCTATGGTGGTTGAGGGAAACAGGGCCATCTATGTGGTAAGGAAGATAGTGGGTGCTACAAGGCCCTTCGACGCCGAGCCCGGGACGATAAGGGGGGACTTCTCAACAGACAGCCCCGAGCTGGCGAACCTGCTGAAGCGGCCCCTAAGGAACCTTGTCCACGCCTCGGACAGCCCGGAAACGGCGGAGTTCGAGATAAACTTCTGGTTCAGCAAAGACGAGATCTACAGTTATAGGAGGGCGGATGAGGGGATAATCTACGGGCTCTAGAGGGATCCAGGCGATGCCTTCCGTGGCGGAGGCCAGCATTGCAGCCTCACTACTCATAACATTCATCCTGACGCTCGCGTCCGCAAGGCTGGTCAAGTCCTACATGGAGAGAATCGGGAAGACCGGGATAGATGTCCATAAACCTGCCGAGCTTAGAAGGCCCGTCGCCGAGATGGGTGGAATAGCGCTGCTCTTTGGGGTTTCAGCTGGATTTACACTCCTGCTGCTCACGGGGGCTATAGACTTTAGGTGGCTTGTAGCGTTGTCGTCTGGGCTGCTCGCAGGGCTAGTGGGGCTTATCGACGATCTTAAGGACCTGGGCGATAAGCTTAAGCCAGCCTTAACGATGGTGGCATTCCTCCCGATCTACCTGTGCGGATGCTACAATCCGAGACCAGCCCTTCCCTTCCTCCCAAGGACGAGGATCACCATTCTTTATACGCTGCTCCTCCCATTCTCCATAGCCGTTCCAGCCAACGCCGTCAACATGCTTGATGTGGTTAATGGCGCGACGCCCATAACAACGATCCCGGTGTTCCTGGCCATGGCGATAATAGCCCTCATCCAGGGTAGAGATGCCTGGATGCCCTCGATCATACTCGTAGCCTCGCTTATAGCCATCCTACACTATAACAGGTATCCTGCCAGGCTGTTTCTTGGCAACGTGGGCGACCTGTTTGTGGGGGGCATGCTGGGCGCCATAGCTGTGGTGGGCGGCGTTGAAATAGTAGCTATTGTTGGGATGATGCCCCACATAATGAACGGTTTCTCCAGCCTTTCAAGCGTGAGAGGACTCTTTACAAGAACCAGTATTCCAAGGCCCACGGTTATCGACGATAGGGGGCTTATCTGGGATTCGGGCGAAGGTAGGGCTCCCCTAACGCTGGTGCGGCTCATGGTTTCCGACGGCCCTAGAACCGAGCCTGAGGTGATAAGGGTGCTGGCCATACTATCCACATCTTCATTCATCCTCGCCCTTATAACAGGCCTCCTCACGGGGGTGAGGCTATGAGGCGCTCAACTTTAACCCTTCTATTCATACAGCTTGTGAGCTGGGCCATGCTCCTCGCTGTAAGCTACGCGATAGCCAGGTTCATAGTCCCGTTCGAGCTACCGTCAAAAAGGGTGCTCACCGGGATTCTTAGGGGGGCTATGGGTGTGGCCCTTCTGGCCGGCTGGTTGGCGGGCTGGTATCTGATATTTCAAACCGCTTATAAGCGCCTGTCATCCGTCCGTCGGGGGAGGTCTGATGGGGCTTAACTTAGGCTTCCACCGTGATTTCCTTG
>WAQG01000251.1 GCA_015520395.1 Candidatus Geoarchaeota archaeon | reverse complement strand
GCTCAAGGGGATAGCCGTTAGGGGGAGTCTGGAGGTTGAGCCGGGCGACCCAAAACTCTTCGAGGAGCTGAGGAGGAAAATCCCGTTCCTTGCCAGGGAGAGGCTGGGGGGTCTCACCAAGTATGGCACATCGGGCATAATGATGTTGACTAACTCGCTTGGAGCCTTCCCCTCCCGCTACTACATCGACGGCGAGTCGTCAGTCTACGACTCGATAAACCCGGAGGTCTACAACAAGCGCGTCGTGAAGAAGACGGTCACCTGCTTCGCCTGCCCGGTTAGATGTGGAAGGCACGTGGAGCTTGAGGAGGGTGGCGAGAAGGTGCCAGCGGCAGGCCCCGAGTATGAGACGCTATACTCCATGGGCGCCCTAACAGAGGTGGGCTCCCTGGAGGCCATAGCTAAGGCCAACGAGCTGGCCAACCTCTACGGGATGGACACGATAACGTTGGGAAACGTCATAGCGTTTGCGATGTACCTGGCCGAGAGGGGCATCCTCCCAAAAACCGAGCTGGATATCAGGTTTGGGGATCCCGACTCCCTCATCGAGGCTGTTAGGGCCATAGCCATGAGGGAGGGGCTTGGGGATCTCATGGCTGAGGGTGTGAGAAGGATGGCGAGGAAGCTGGGGGCCCAGAACCTGGCGATACATGTTAAGGGTTTAGAGTTCCCGGGATATGAGCCGAGGGCGCTTAAGGGCGTCGCCCTAGCCTACGCGGTTTCCGTGAGGGGTGCCTGCCACCTAAGGCACGTTGCCTACAGACCTAACCTGACGGGCAAGCATCCATTCAACCCTGAGACCAGCGTTGACAGGCTTTCCTACGGGGGTCATGCCTCTTACGTCGTGGAGCAGGAGGATTTCTACGCCTTTGTCGACAGCCTGATAACCTGTAAGTTCTACTCCCTCCCAACCATAGGGCCTATGCTTTGGAGGGAGGTCGCCGAGCTTTACAGGGCCGCGACAGGCCTGGAGGTCGATGTCGGGTATGTGAGGGAGGCTGGAGAAAGGATAAACAACCTGATAAGGCTCTACAACCTTAGGGAGGGCCTCACAAGGAACGACGACTCCCTTCCAAGAAGGATGTTTGAGGAGCCTTTAAGGAGGGGCGCCTCGGCCGGGGAGAAGATCGACCGGGAGCAATTTAATAAGATGCTAGATGAATACTACGAGCTGAGGGGGTGGAACAGGGACGGCATACCCAAGATAGAGAAGCTCGAGGCGCTGGGCTTAAAGGAGGACGCGTTGAAAGCGGGCCTCTCAGTCAACTGACATAAAGCACGTCCTCAGCCGAGTAACTCCTCCTCATCCCAGGGCTGGTCAGACTGAAACCCGGCTCATCACCATTACGTCCCAGTCTCAATCAGGGTATTTAAAGTATTCAGCCCGATGGGGTGGCGGTAGTGAAGGGCGAGGATTCCAGAGGTTCTCCTAGACGCCCCTTGGGTGGGGGGTTGCGTTGGGAGTTGCATTTAAATAACTTTCATCTCTAATCTTCTTAGCCAAGATGTGGAGCATCCTGTATCTGCTCAGGAACAACCCCGAAAAGCTGAAGTGGTCCCAGAGGCGTAGGGGGCTGGATGAGTCTATTGTAGATGAGTCTCTTGAGGCTGATAGGCTTTGGAGGAAAGGTATAACCGAGCTTAACGAACTGAGGCGTAGGCACAATGAGATATCTAGACAAATAGCAAAGCTGAGCGGGGCGGAGAGGGCGGCGAAGATAAAGGAGGCTAGGCAGCTGCTTGAGGAGATCAGGAGAATGGAAAGGCTGGTCAGGGAGTATGAGGAGAGGAGAACGCGCCTCCTCCTAAGCATACCGAACGTTGTCCATGAGGATGTTCCTGTCGGGGTTGATGAGGATGACAATAGGCCGTTGAGGTACTATGGACGCCATAAGGTTTGGGAGGGTCATCTCGACGCCTTCCTCAAGGCCACCGAGGGCTTTGACGTTGAGTACGAGGTTATAGACTGGAGGCCCGTGGGGCACGCTGATATGCTTGAGGTTCTGGGCCTGGGGGACACGTTCAGGGCTGGGAAGGTGGCTGGCTCAAGGTTCTACTACATATTTGACGACCTGGTCTACCTCGACATGGCGCTTCTGATGTATGCCCTAGACTTTTTGACCAGGCAGGGGTTCAGGGCGGTTATACCACCCTACATGATGAGGGGCAAGCCATACAGTGGGGTAACATCGCTGGAGGACTTTAAGGATGCCATATACAAGATCGAGGGCGAGGATCTCTATCTTATCGCCACAAGCGAACATCCACTGGCGGCCCTCCATATGGGCGAGACCCTCTGGGACGACGAGCTCCCACTGCTCTACGCCGGAATAAGCCCATGTTTTAGGAAGGAGGCTGGGGCCCATGGGAAGGATACCAAGGGTATCTTTAGGGTTCACCAGTTCCACAAGGTTGAGCAGTTCGTGTTCTCGTTGCCGGAGGACTCCTGGGAGTGGCATGAGAGGCTGATAAGGAATGCTGAGGAGCTCTGGAGGGGGCTGGGCCTCCCCCACAGGGTCGTCGACATATGTACGGGTGAGCTTGGGGCCGTGGCTGCCAGGAAGTATGATCTTGAGGCCTGGATGCCAGCTCAGGGCAGGTATAGGGAGATGGTGTCCTGCAGCAATGTGACCGACTGGCAGAGCTACAGGCTTGGGATAAGGTTTCAGAGGAGGAAAACTGGTGAGAGGGGCTTTGTCCATACCTTAAACTCGACCGCCATAGCCTCCACTAGAACCATAACAGCCATCCTTGAAAACAACCAGGACAGGGATGGGGTCGTCGAGATTCCGAAGGTTCTGAGGCCCTATCTCGAAGTCTTCAAGAGAGCTCCGACCGACTACATACATCCGGTCAAGAAGGGTTAGGGTAGCTCAGCGACGTGCAAATCTCGTCACACCGATCAGCCAGGTGGAAGCTCATCACAGCTAGAAAACAGATGTGTAAGGGGAATTAATAGTTGACCTTTAGGGCGCCCTTACCTTACCTCCCAAAGGTTTATAGTTGCATTTTCCCTTATCTTTTTAAGCAGCTCTACGGCCTTCGGCCCGGTTAGCTGTTTATCCTGATACTTCACATAGGCGCCAACTATTATCCCGTCCTCCATGAGGAGGCGTGATGCGAATTCCGCTTCCTCCGAGTTCTTCTGGTTTATCGATATGTATGTTGATTTCTTCATAAACGGCCTCAGTTTGTTGACGAAGTTGTATATTGTGTCGGTCTTATCCGACTCTATGCTCCCAATGAGATTGGATCGGAGTATGAGTGATGCGGACTTAAACACGTCCTTGACTACATCATCCTTAGGAAGCTTGTCCACCATCTCCATTAATATCGGCATCTTACTGCCACTCATCTCGACTATGTAGTCCTTGGCTATCAGGGCCATTTCGTCGAGGCATACAGAAACAACCCATTCATTCTTCCCGCTGTACTCAACCGTAAGCCTAACCTTGGTGCCCTCGGGGATCTTTGAAGCCTCCGTAACTATTCTTAGCTGCCCTTTACCGCATTTAAACGCGATCTCGACTGTAGAGTCCATGCGAGCCAATTTAACCACGCATTCATCCTCATGTATGAAGATCGACCGGCGAAACTTGAATGAGGCGGCGAGTTTTCCATCCTTTACCCCATAGTCCACGAGGTATGGGAGCATAGCCAGGAAGTCCTCTATTTTGATAAAAACCGACAACACGTCCTCGGGCTCTACCCCGTAAACAGTAAACTCTACACTATGCCTCTTCATTCCTCTCCCATCTCCCTATAGAATATTCTGATGAGGCGCACAAGCTCGAAGTGCCTAACCTCATCATCCCTTATACTTGAGAGCAACGCCCTGCAAACCTTGTTAAAGGTCTCATCGCCCAGCCTCCCACACTCCCTCAAGAGCTCCTCAACACCGCGTGTATGATGCTCAACTCTTTCAAGCATCATCAGCGTCTCTAGCAGTATTTTTATGTCGATGTCGTCTGAGTTAGCCATGTTTGTGATCGACTCGCCTATCTGGTCTAAAAGGACAAGCTCATCCCTGTATTCACCTACAAACTCGTTAAGTTCCGTATCTGAATACCCAAGCTCCTCAGCCAGAGCTTTCAGAACTTCACTATGCTTCATAGAATCGGCCCCGATAAACCTGAATATGACCTTAGCAGTCGAATCTTTTACAACATCACTAAGCCTCCTGTAGAGCTCCGCTATTCTCTTCTCTAAGAGCGAGTTAAACGCCAGAACCGCACCAGCCTTCATATTTAATTTATATAGAGTTTCGCACGTCTAAAAACTTATGCATCCATTTTTTATCCCGGTAGACCCTAAGGTTAACCTGCCATGAGGGCGAGGAGCTTTCTCGAGGAGGTTTGGAGGGAACTTGCCCCGTTGAACAAGGGGATACTCGGCCACCCGTTTATAGTGGAGGCCCGTGAGGGTAGCCTTCCCAGGCATAAGATAAGGAGCTTCGTGGTTCAGCAGCACTACATAGTTAGGCACGACCTTGCATCTATCTCGATCATGCTCTCGAGGGCTAGAAGCGATAAGGAGGTAGAGTTCTTTAAGACTCTCTTGGAGGGCGACCTGGCCGCATATGGGAATCTTAGGGAGATGGCCGAGGAGTTAGGCCTAGACTGGGATAGGATCAGTGATGAGGAGGTAATACCTGAGGCCGTCACCTATACGCACTACATGGCCTGGCTAGCCCTATACGCGACCCCCGGCGAGCAGGCATTCGCCATGATAGTTAACCTTCCAGTCTGGGGTGCAAACTGCGGCGCCCTGGCAGAGGCGCTCGAGAGGAACTATGGGCTTAGGAAGCTCGGCTTCCTGAAGGGCTTCGCCGAGGTTCCCGAATGGTTTGTCGAAAAGGCTTTAGCCGTCATTGAGGACTACCTGCCTGAAGGTGCCAAAAATATGAGGAGGATTGCCAGGCTGATCCAGGCGTATGAGAAGATGTTTTGGGATGGTGTCTACAGGGCGGGCGGCGCTACCCCTTAGAGGCTATTGGGACATCCCTGAACAGTATTGCGGGGGAGACAAGGTTCCATCCGTAGAGCGGCTCCCTTGCGACCTCATCGATGTTGGCTAGGAGCCTGTAGATGTTTCCGCCCAGCATCACACCGGGGGCGAAGCCCTTGATTTCGCCGTCCTCTATAAGGTAGGCTGGGTTCGCGGCTACTGAGAAGTCCCCCGTATCTGGGTTGCTTGAGTGGGCTCCCTGCACCCCGACGATGTAGTATCCCCGCTTTACCTCGCCTATGATGTCCTCAAGACTCCTCTTACCTGGCTTGACCACCAGGTTTGTCGGCCTTGTCGACACCGAGCCTGCATCCCAGTTCCTGAAGCCGTTTCCGGTTGGCTCAACTCCCCTCACCCCAGCCCAGTAGCTGTCCCACAGGAAGGTTCTGAGGACGCCTCGCTCTACTATAGGCTTCCTTCTCGTCGCAACCCCCTCATCGTCCCCCCTCCTAGAGGCCATCGCCTCAGGCAGGTGGGGCTCCTCCACCACGGTCAGAACCTCCGAGGCTACCTTCTCGCCCAGCTTCCCGGCAAGCGGCGATTTGCTGCGGACAACGTTCTCACCGAGGATCGCCTGGACCAAGGTGAATCTGAGGAGTTCTTCGAGGGGCCTGGGGTCTATTATCACGCTAGCCACCTCGGTTCTACCCCTACGCACCCTGTATGCGTGGCTGAGCTTGGAGACGGCCTCCTTAACGGCCTTCTCGACATTTGGATCCACGGTTCGCGAGAAGCTAAACCCCATTATCATGGGGGTTGGAGCTTCGCCGCCCATGCCTATAAGCCCTAGGAAAATGTATGAGCCGCCATCATCCTCCTGGTAGTCGACGCCATGAGAGTTGACCACCCGTATGAACTGGTAGGACTTCCCTGAGCCCCCAAAGGCTATGAGGGCCCTTGGATCCCTCTCGGAGACAAGTTTGAAGGCCTCGCCCATGTACTTCACGTAGCTCTCGGCGGGCTCCTCTAGAAGCCCCCTCTCCCACCTGATCGGGGGGCCATAACTCTGAGGCTCTGGGAGCGATGTCCACTTCTCGTCGGGCTGATTTGAGCGGGC
Source organism: Candidatus Geoarchaeota archaeon (assembly GCA_015520395.1). Taxonomy (GTDB): domain Archaea; phylum Thermoproteota; class Thermoprotei; order Gearchaeales; family WAQG01; genus WAQG01. The sequence goes on along the minus strand of WAQG01000251.1, from coordinate 275 downwards.
TATCTTAACCACCATCTTCACAGCCTTCTCGAGCTCCTCCTCGGTCGCACGGTCAGAGTGGTAGACGCCGAGCCTCTTGCCGATAAGCCCCCTTACGACGAGATGCTCTAATCTGCCCGAAGAAGCCCCCTTAAGCCGCCCCATCTCAACCTCAACTGAAACTTCGCCCTGTGATTTTACCGCTATCTCAACTTCGCTTAGGCCAAGTCTCTCGCCAAGCCTAACGTACTTCTCGAGGTTCATCAGACCCTACCCCCCACGATTATCCCAGAGTC
>WAQG01000250.1 GCA_015520395.1 Candidatus Geoarchaeota archaeon | reverse complement strand
GGTTGAGAGGGCTGAGCTGCTTACTAGGCGCGGGGTAGATCTGCTCTCTAGGTATGGCTTCAGGGTCTCCATACAGACGAAGTCGGGCCTTGTTCTGAGGGATCTGGACATCATTGCGGGGAGGAGGGAGCTGTTCGACGTTGGCCTGACGATAATCACTATGGACGGCTGGCTCTCATCCAGGCTGGAGCCCGGCGCTCCCCCACCCAGGGAGAGGGCGAGGGTTCTTGAGAAACTCAGCTCAGAGGGGGTTGAGACCTGGATATTCCTCGGCCCCGTGATCCCGGGCCTCAACGATACAAACTACCATTGGGCCGAGATAGTCGAGCTCGCGGCCGCGACGGGGTCGAGGATATACTATGACAAGCTAAACCTAAGGCCCTATGTCCGCGAGGCACTTCAACCCTTTCTGGAAAGGTACTCCCCAGGCTCCCTAAGAATACTGGGCAGTAGGGTGGAGGAGGGCAGGTGGGTTAAAAGGACGTTCAAGATGCTTAGGCGTTTATGTGAAAAGGTGGGTGTGGAGTGCATCTCAGCCCTCAAGGAGCCTTAGGAACCATGGAAGAACGTGTCGGCTGGGATCTTCACTGCCCCCATCTTCTCCAATATATGAAGTCCCATCTTAGCTAGAGTTTCCGTGGATTTGATGTTTGCGAGGATGCTTATATTGGTAGCGATACTTATTTTATGTTTTATTACCCTTAATTACTACTAGGTAGCAATGGTCAGAAAGGTAAGTGTGAGCCTTCCGGACGACGTCTTTGAGGCTTTGGACAGGTTTGCTAGGGAGGAGGGGGTTTCGAGGAGTAGTGTTGTTGCTGAGGCTTTAAGGAGGTATTTGGGCTGTTTTGCGGCATGGGAGGCCGAGGTTGAGAGGTACCCCACAGTCTTATGGAAGCTTAGGCTGAGGAGTGGGAGGAAGCTTCGTTCGCCCAGGAGGGCGGTTGGGAGGGTGCGGGATGAGTGGGTCGTTGAGAAGTTTTAGGTATAGGTATTTGCTGGACGGCTTGGGCGAGGAGGGTGAGAGGATCCCCGACGGGCTAAAGGTAAAGCTAGACGGGCTCTGGGCAACTGTTACCTTAAACGGGGATTAAGCGGTAAGTGTGGTGGTCGCCGAGCCAATATCTCAACAAGTCTGGCTTAGATCTTAGGTTTGGCAGACTTCCTCCGTATTTGAAATCTCAGGGACGCTGGGATCAGTGCTGTCAGGGCCTCGATACGTATGGGTTTCCCTTAACATAGAATCTTAGCGGCCTTTCAAGGTCATGCTTAACACCGATCCTCCCGCTCCTTCCAACGAGCTCGTCTGGCACATTCCTATAGTGACGTATCTGGATGGGCGACCTTGGGCTGAAAACCGGAAGCCCGTGAAGCTTCTTATCTATTTTGAGAGCCTTTGTTAGCCTTCCGGGTCCGCTGGTTAGTCGCTTTAGATCTCTCACCCCGCGGTTCCTCATCATGGTCTCGATGCCGCTCACCGGCTCTAACGCCCTTATTAGGACTCCCGACGGCATTCCCGGGGGCATGGTTACTATGTTGAGCAGCCAGTGTCCATGAACCATGTAGATGAGGGTTCTCCCGGGCTCGCCAAACATGACACGCCTTATCCAGTTGTCGCCCTTGGAGGCCCATGAAGCTGGGTCGTCATCCCCATAGTATGCCTCGGTCTCAACGATTATGCCGCTCAGAACCTCGCCACCCAGCCTCCTAACCAGAAGCTTGCCTAGAAGCCCACGTGCAACTGTCTCAGGATCCCTGAAATAAAACTCATGCTCAACTAGCCCTGCCATCCCTACCTAATTAGGAATGGGTAGCCCGATATATGGTTAGTTGAGAACCGCTCCCCGAATCCTCCCTCTTCTTTACTCGGCTTTGATGAACTGTGTTTCCCCTGGTGCTCCAAGATGATAAGTATTGTAGCTAACCCTAGGATGACTAATGCCGCTACTCCGAGTGTAAACCATTGAGTTTCCATTCCCCAGGTTGGACGGGGCCTTGAGGTTGTCTTTGGAGGCTGGCTTAAAGGCTTTATGACGAATTTGCGGAGGATCCAGCCGAATTTTGCCTTTTCGGTGAAGGGGGATCCGAATTCGGAGCCCAGCTCCACGCCCTCTATGTAGTGGCTTCTTGGCAGCCTGATCTTGAGTTCTGAGAGGCTTTTTGCAACAATGTTTATGGCAAGTCTAAGATCTATGCCCACCTCCCCGACCAGGGGTTTCGGGGATCTGAGCGTAACTATCTGCCATCCGCCAGTCGAGTTCGCTATCCATAGCTCCCAAAGGCTTTCAACTATCTTCCCACCCAGCCTCACCGGCATGGTTAGGTTGGCGTAGTTCAACCCGGCCGGATCCATTCTATCGCTGTAAAGCCATATCATCAGCTCGAAGTCCCGAGGGCCGACGCCCCTGGAGAACTTTTCCTGGGTTATCCATATGTCGAAGGCGAAGTTGATGGGGAGCTCATCCTGCTCCTTCCACACGGTATAGTCGACCAAAACCTCCGTGGGTGGCAGCTTATCGAGCCTGGTGGGGAGCTTGATTGAATGCAGACCATAGACTCCGGTGAGGGACCAGGGATTGTAGCCCTTGTAGACCTCCGGGTATCCCAGAACCCACCCGCCTGGATCCTCTATGGAGAGGTTCCACAGGTTGGCTTCAAAAACGACTGTCCCGTTCCCGAAATACTTCATCACCGCCCGCCCCTCTGAATCCTTGACATTCCACATATTTATTGAAAGGGCAAGCCTATCATCAACCTCCGCAAAGCTGGAGCCTGTTGGCCACTCTAAGATTAGGATTGGCTGCGCGGCCGGCGTTGAGGCTATGAGGAGTATTAGTAGCAGGGCTGCTAGCATATTTCCAGACTACCTTAAGACGAGACGGTAATAAACGTTCGGAGTAGCCGGGGGCGGCCTGGAGGCGTCATTTTCGTAGTGGATGGTGACAAGCCACGTAGTGATCCTTACCCACCTTCACGAGCTTGGGTTCTTCATTTCTGCATATTTCGGTGGCGTAGGGGCATCTTGGATGGAACCTGCAGCCGGGCGGCGGGTTTCGGGGGTCGGGCACCTCTCCGGATATCCTTAGTTTTTTCTCACGCCTTCTGCGGAAGGATGGGACGGCCTCTATGAGGGCCAGTGTGTATGGGTGTGCTGGCTCGTTTATAACCTCCTCGACCGGGCCTATCTCGACGAGCTTGCCAAGGTACATCACTGCCAGCCTGTTGGAGACCAGCCTTGCAACCGAGAGGTCGTGGGTTATAAACAGCATCGAGAGCTTGTATTCGGCCTGGAACCGCATTAGGAGCTCCAGTATTGAGGATCTGAGCGAGACGTCTATCATTGAGACTGGCTCATCAGCGACCACGAACTTTGGCTTCAGGATCATCGCCCTGGCTATAACCACCCTCTGCCTCTGACCACCGCTTAGATGCATGGGGAGCCTGTCGTAGAAGTCGGAGGCTGGCGTTAATCCAACCCTCTCGAGCATCTCCATGGCCATTCTACGGGCCTCCTCCTTCTCGGCCAGCCCGTGAATGAGGAGCGGCTCCTCGATGGCCCTACCCACGGTCATCCTTGGGTTGAGGCTGGCGTAGGGATCCTGGAAAACTATCTGCATCTCCCTTCTAAGCCTCCTCATCCCCCTCTTGCTCAGCCTCGTGATGTCCTGGCCCTTGAATATTATCCTTCCAGAGGTTGGCTCTAATAGTCTTAGAAGCAGCCTGCCTGTGGTGGTTTTCCCGCATCCGGACTCGCCGACAAGACCTAGGGTCTCCCCCTCCTTTATGTCGAAACTCACCCCGTCAACCGCCTTGACGTAAACCTCCCCACCACCGAGCAACCTTGCGAGCAGCCCGGTCTCGGCGGGAAAATACTTTTTGAGATCCACAGCCTTCACGAGGGCCTCCAATCAGCCCACCTCCCCCGAATAAAGCCAACATGCAACCATCCTTCCATTGAGGTATCGGGGCTCGGGCTCCTTCTGCGAACATATCTTGAGGGCCTTCTCACACCTGGGGTGGAATCTGCAGCCGGGCGGTGGACGTCTGAGGTCGGGCGGATAGCCCGGAATATACCTGAGCCTCTTCGGCCCCCTGAGCCTTGGCGTGCTTTCGAGGAGGGCTTTTGAATAGGGGTGCATTGGGCTGTCTATAACCTCGTCCACAGGCCCGTATTCGACTATCTTTCCAGCATACATGATCGCTATCTTATCGCTCCTCTCGGCGGCGAGCGCCAGATCGTGGGTTACGAGCATTATGCTGGTTCCCTCCGCCTTGAAACCCTCGATCAAGTCCATTATCCTGTCCTGAACTATGACGTCAAGCGCTGTGGTCGGCTCATCGGCTATCAGGAGGCTTGGATTAAGGGACATCGCTATAGCTATTGTGACCCTTTGCCTCTGCCCGCCGCTGAGCTGGTGGGGATACCTATTCACCATGTCACTTGTGAGGCCGACCGAGGCTAAGAGCTCTTCAGCCCTTTTCCTAGCCTCCCTGACGTCAAGCTCCTCATGCTCAACTATGGCCTCAACGATCTGGTCGCCTATCTTCCTCAGGGGATCCAGGCTGGTCATGGGGTCTTGGAAGACCATAGATATTCTGGAGCCCCTCACCCTCCTCATCTCCTCTCCACCAAGCCTGAGGAGGTCTGTGCCGTCTAGGAGGATCCTCCCAGACACTATCCTTCCGGGCGGTGGAACAAGCCTCAGGATCGCGTATGCAAGTGTGCTTTTCCCGCATCCGGACTCGCCGACAACGCTGAGCCACTCCCCCTTCTCGATCGAGAGGCTAACCCCATCAACGGCCCTCACGATGCCGGAAAGGGTGTAGTAGTGAACCTTCAGGTTCTCCACTCGTAGCAGCGTCACTACCTCTCACCTCCAAGGGCGAACCTCTCCCCTAGGCCCTCGCCAATGAAAGCAAAGCCCATGGCCAGCAGCATTACCATGAGCCCTGGGAAGAAGACTAGCCACCAGTAGCCGTTTAGGAGGAAGGGCTGCCCGACCCTAAGGTCGTAGCCCCAATCGGGAGTTGGAGGCACCACCGACAGGCCTAGGAAGCTCAGCCCGGCCTCGGTAAGTATCGCATCGGCGACGCTCAGGCTGAAGACCACGACTATCGTTGGAGCCAGGTTTGGGAGGATGTATCTAAACATTATCTCCCTGTCGCGGGCTCCGAGGGCCCGGGCCGCCTCGACGAAGAGTTGCTCCTTGAGGCTCAGTGTCTGGCCCCTTATCATCCTGAAGTACGTTGGTATGTATACTATCGATATTGCCAGCGCCGTGTTGGTTATGTTTGGCCCCAGCATCGCTGCTATGGCTATTGCCAGGACTAGGCTTGGGAAGGCATAGATGCTGTCCATAACCATGCTGAACGCCCTGTCAAGCTTTCCCCCCACATAGCCGGAGATCAGGCCGAGCGGTATTCCAACGCTCATCGAGATCAGGGTGGCTGAGATCACGACCAACAGTATGATCCTGGATCCATATACGATCCTTGAGAACATGTCCTGGCCAAGCCTGTTTGTCCCGAAAAGGTGCTCTTTTGTGGGGGGCTGGAAGGGCTTCCCTGCAGATATCGTTGGGTTATAGGGGGCTATCAGCGGGGCGAACACCGCCATGATAACAACGGCAAGCACTATGAGCATGCCTGTTATGAGCATCCCCCTCCCAACACGGACGCCAAATATGCCTATGAGGGGTTCATAGATCTTTTTAACTATCTCCAGCCTGACCACCTCCTCAGTACCTTATCCTTGGGTCGAGGAGCGCGTAGACTATGTCGACCACCAGGCTTATCAGGCCGACCAGCAGGGCGAAGAATATCACTGTTCCCTGAATGGCTGTGTAGTCCCTATACTCGATCCTGTCGAGGAGGTAGGTTCCCATGCCCGGCCAGCTGAAGGTGGTTTCGGTTAGTATCGCGCCCCCGAGAAGTATGGCGAACTGGAGGCCCATGAGGGTTACGACCGGTATGAAGGCGTTCTTTATTGCGTGGAGCATGACCTTGTACCCCCTCACCCCCCTGGCGTGGTATGCCCTTATGAAGTCCTGGCTTAACACGTCTATCAGGTTGTTTCTGAGGAGCCTGGTGTAGGCCCCGCTCAGGACTGTGCCTAGGGTTATTGTGGGGAGCACGAGGTGGGCGAGGGCATTCTTGAACCCCTCGATGTTCCCGGTGATGAGGCTGTCTATAAGGTAGAGGCCTGTTATCCTCTCTATCGTGAGGCCCGGGTCAAGCCTCCCGCTTATCGGCAGAACCTTAAGCTGGACTCCAAATAGTATCTGTAGCATCATTCCAAACCAGGGGATAAACAGGGTGTAGGCGACAACACTATAGATCCTCATAGAGGCATCCACCTTACCGCCCCTCCTGGAGGCCGCTAGCGTCCCAGTTACGAGGCCTATAAGCACGCTGACTATAAAGCTCGATATGGAGAGCTCGAGGGTTGCCGGAAACCTGTCGATCAGATCAGCGGCTATCGGCCGTCCCCTTATGACAAGGCTTTCGCCAAAGTCCCCGTGGAGGACGTTCCAGAGATACTCGAAGTACTGGACAATGTAAGGCTTGTTTAGGCCAGCAGCCTCCCTGAGGGCCTCCAGCTGCTCCGGCGGCAGGCTTTTGGTACCTACTATGGCTGTGATGGGGTCTCCGGGTATAACCCTAAGTATCAGGAACACCATTGTGTAGAGTATTAGGACGGTTGGGACCACCATTAGAGCCCTGATCGCTATGTAGCGTGCAAGCCCCCCAGCCCTAACCATCCTACACCAACACCACGTTTCAATACTCAGCCCAGGTGAAAAACCTGTCTGAAAAAAGGTGGTGTTTATTTTTGGATGGCCCCGCCCTAACCAGACCAGTAGATGGTTGAGTATGACAACAGCATTGTCGGCCCTATTATGACTCCTGCCACACCCTTCTTTGTCACTATGAACAGCTTCCCCTGTATTAGTGGTATGAATGGGACCTCGTCGGCAAGTATGTCCTGAACCTGCTCGTAGAGCTGGCTTCTCTGGCTCTGGTCGGTCAGCGTGGCAGCCTGGTCGAGGAGCCTGTCGACCTCGGAGTTGGCGTAGCCTGTCCCCGTCCAGCCGTTAGCCTCGCTGTGGAGGAATGGGGTCAGGTAGTCGTCAGGGTCGATGTAGTCGGGGTACCATCCCAGGAGGTTAAGCATCATCGTCCCCTGTCTTAGGTAGTCCACATATGTGCTCCACTCGGCGCTCTTTATCTCAACCTCTATCATCCCGGTCCTCTCCCACTGCTGCTTTATGAGCTGTGCCAGGTCGGCCTCGGTGTCACCGTAGTGGGTTGGGGTGTACCAGAGCTCGACCTTCAGCTTGTTGTCCTCGCTGTAGCCAGCCTGGGTTAGCAGGTCTTTGGCCATGTCGATGTTGCCGTCCCCATACTTGTCCTTGAACACATCCTTGTGGCTCCAGAGGCCCTTCGGAACCATGCTGTAAAGCGGCTCAACCGTGTTCATGAAGACGACCTCAGCAATCTCCTTCCTGTCTATGGCGGCCGCCAGAGCCTGCCTCACCAGCTTGTTGTCGAGGGGCGGCTGGGAGACCCTGACGACTATGTACCTTATGTAGGAGCCGGGCACCTCTATAACGTTGAAGTTGGGGTTCTTTGAGAGGTCGGCTATGTCAGTCGGCCTGAGGGTTCTCCAGGCTATGTCGATCTCCCCAGCCTCGAGGGCCAGCCTGAGCGTTGTCGCATCCCTGTAGAACCTTATCACTATCCTCTCGGTCTTCGGCGCCTCGCCGTGGTAGTAGGGGTTGGCGACAAGCACCAGCTCCTGATCCCTGAGGAACTTCTCTATCTTGTAGGGGCCGCAGCCCCCGGCCGTTTGATCAGAGTCGACTTCACTAGGCTTGTAGGCTGGATGCACGGGGAAGTAGGGCGGGGTTGCGAGTAGGGAGAGGAAGTAGCTGACCGGCTTCTCGAGGGTGAAGACGACTGTTCTCTCATCTTCGGCGCTCACGTCGGATACGAAGCTGGTAACCAGCCATGATGGATCCCCCTCTATCTCCATAACCCTCTTAATGCTTCTAACCACGTCGTCGGCTGTACATGGAGTGCCGTCGGCGAACTTCAGCCCCTCCTTCAGGGTGAAGACCCAGATTTTGCCGTCCTCCCTTATCTCGTAGCTCTCGGCAAGCCCCATCACGATCTTGTCGGTGCCGGGTTCATACTTGACAAGCCCCTCCATAATGTTGTTCAGAACCTCCCATGTGAAGAAGTCATACGCGTTAGCTGGATCAAGGTCTGTCACCTTATCAGTAACGCCGATAACTATCTGCTTTGGGGGCGGGGATGTCGTCGGCGGTGTCGTTGTCGTGGTGGTGGGTGGGGG
>WAQG01000249.1 GCA_015520395.1 Candidatus Geoarchaeota archaeon | reverse complement strand
CTCCTCCCACATATATACTGTTCCGTTATGCTCTTTTGCAAATGCCTCCGCATCTGCCCTGTTCTTAAAAGCCACTATCCCACTACTCATTGGGGTCCAGACCTCATGAGGATCAGCGACAACATAGTAGGCAGCAAGTGCATTTATGAGCTCCTCACTGTTATAATCAGTGACGTAAATCAGCTTTATCTTAGATTCCTCCTTTATGAGCGACATAAGTAGACAACCTATGTCATCAAACTTCAACCACCTTCCCTCTCCAGGATCATAGTAGGCGCCTGCATACTTCTTATGAGCTATCACCATCCCACACATGTCACACTTATCGGAGCCGTAGTATATGGTCGGCTTACCAGGCCCAGTTTCGCCTCTAATAAGTAAAAAATAGCTGGCAACAAGTGTAAATATGACGACAAACAAAATAATGATAATTTGTTTTTGTGCAAGTTTCATGGCTTTTTCCTCTTATGCTGGCTCCACTATCAGCCAACCTGCCATCTCTAGGTGGAGGGGTGAGCAGAACTCCGTACAGTATATCGCATAGACCCCTGGCTTGTCGGCAATGAACTCTATGGTGCCCGTCTCTCCAGGTTCGAAGCTACCATTTATATTGTACTCACATATACAGAAGCCGTGCGTAGCATCTGGAGTAGTCTCAATATTGGTTAGATGAAGTATAACCTTGTCTCCCTGTTTAGCCCTTATTATGTCTGGAGTTATCCTGCTCCTAATCAATGTAGCCCACACCTCCGTAACTCCCTCCCTATGCTCTATCCTCTCCTTACCCTTTTCGGTGGCGTTGGGATCCTTACTGAAAGTAAGTGGATTAGTACCAACTGGGTATACGTCGAGTGGTTTTAACTTCTCAGCACTTATGATCTTAGCATAGTGTGGCTCGCCTAGTGGTATTGGCATGTCGTAGAGAAGCTTCATCTTGTCTCCGGAGATGTCGATGAGCTGGAAGTTCTGAGGCCTCAATGGACCCACAGGGTTAAACCTATCGATTGCCCACTTGTTAAGAGCTACGAGGTACTTGCCCTTAGGCTTCGGGCTGTGGCTCTCCGGCGTCGCCAGGTGTCCAATGTTGTAATGAATTGGTATGCTGTCAACGACCTTCCAGGCCCTATCTGCAGGGTGATATGGCGGGCCTAGCGTCCACTTTACAACCTTATTATCGATGAAGAGGCTCGTATATGCGTAACCCTTATCGTCAAACTCGGTGTGTAACGGTCCGAGACCCACCTCTATCCTAGCCTCTCTGACGGACTCAAATTTCAATATTGGGACACCATAGTAATCCTTACCCTCGAAGTCCTTGTTCTTAATTGCCGTCTTAATCTTCTCTACACTATAAACGGTTACCACGGGCTCCAGTTTACCGTTAACAACTATATATTCACCGCCTGGCGTAATATCACAGCCGTGCGGGCTCTTAGGCTCTGGGGCGAAGTATAGTATGCCCTCGTTAACGGCGGTCTCGAGAGGTATAACCTTTATCCCGTTCATTTCCTTGTATTTGCCAGCCTTTATTAACTCCTCAGCCTTCTTCCACAGTATGATGTGTAGATAGTCGAAATCATACTCGGATGCACCCGTCTCTAGTGGCGGGTTACCTTCTAATATTCCTCCAATGGCCAACTCGGTGTTAAATGAGTTTATGAAGCACATGCCGTCGGATGGGCCCCATCCAATAGCTACCAGGTCCTGCATATAGGGTGGCAGCTCGATCTCAAAGCTCCTGGAAAGATCTATTCTGCCCTTAGTTCTGTCGAAGGCGAGAAATGCCACAACGCCTCTAAAGTTGTCCCGATAGGTTTCAGGCCTCTTAGGGTCAAGCTCTACGTAGGTCTCGCCAGGCTTATAGCCCTTATCCGGATCCCATGGTGCTGGATATTGGCTCGATAGTACTACATATTCCGTATTGGGCGTGCAAAATGCACCGCCATGTTGCGACTGCATATTTGGAATCTTCACTATCTGTTTAACCTCGAAGTCCTTAAGGCTTACAACTGCAACCCTTCCATTCGCCTTGTCGTTCACAAAGAGCCATTCACCATCAAACTCAGCGTTTGTTCTGCTTATCTCAGGATGATGAATATCACCCCATGTTAACAGTCTTATGCCATTGCTACCCTCCTCAAGTATCTTTTGAGTCTCAACTGTGCTCGTCCCGAAGCCCTGCCAGGGCTCGGGAGTGAATACCGCTATGACCTTGAGTAGCCTCATCGAGGGTATCCCTATAACTAGAACCTGGCCGGAGTGTCCACCAGACGCAAACATTATAAACTCGTCACGGCCGCCGCCTGGAACATACGTCTTTAGGGCTCCCTCAGCCTGCTCAGGCGTAAGTTTCCTCTGTTCTATTATCTGTTGGAGGCCTGCTGGCACAGGAGCAGGGCCGGGCCTAATCCCTGCAAACTGTCCAACCGCATATCCTGCGGCTGCTCCTACTGCAAGGCCTCCCACGATTCCTAGCAACTCTCTCCTGGTAACCCCTTTCTTGTTCCTAATAGCTCCTTTCTTCCGATTTTTCCTTCTGGACGCCAAGATAACCACCTGCAATAGGGTTATGTCAATTGAAGACGTAAATATTTATACCCAAATATTTTAGGGTATATCGCCCAGCTCCGCACACCCAGCAAAACATATATCTCAATACACTTGCATAGTTAATGTTCTCTTTATAATAAAATAAAAATATTGAAGATTTGTTAACCACCCCATCACTACTTTCAGCACGTTCTTTTAGATCAAAACAGTGTTGAAATAGTTGTATCTGGATTTACTCTATTACTCTTAAAGTTCCTCTCATGACCCAGTGGCCTAGGCCGGAGCCTGGCCATGGTTCGCCACAGTATACCTGTCTCTT
>WAQG01000248.1 GCA_015520395.1 Candidatus Geoarchaeota archaeon | reverse complement strand
GTTTAATAGGGTGCCTGAGGCGTTGAAAAAGGTAGAGGGGGGGCTTGGGATAGATTTCCCCGATGACGCCGCGGCCATTCCGGTCGATGACGGATACATAGTTGTAACAACAGACTCATACACTGTGAACCCGCCGTTCTTCCCCGGTGGCAACATAGGGTTGCTGGCTGCGGCGGGCACTATAAACGATGTGTTGATGATCGGTGGAACCCCCCTAGCTGCACTCGACAGCATCGTGGTTGAGGAGGGCTTTGAGATGGAGAAGCTGGAGCTCATCATAGGTTCCATGGTGGAGACTCTGAGGGCTGAGGGTGTCGCTCTTATAGGTGGGGACTTTAAGGTGATGCCACGGGGAACCCTCGAAGGTATAGTAGTCAACATGGTTGGGATAGGTCATGCCAGCCGCCTAATAGTTGATAAGGATCTCAGGCCGGGCGACAAGATAATCGTCAGCGGGCCTATAGGCGAGCATGGAGCACTCATACTAGCCCTTCAGCAGGGGTTTGGGGTCGATGAGTCGAAAATGACGAGCGACGCAAGGCCGCTCACAGACCTCATGAAGCCTCTCCTCTCGAAATACGGGGAACACATACATGCCGCAAGGGATCCCACCAGGGGCGGCCTCTCCATGCTCCTGAACGACTGGGCCAAGGCCACAGGCACAGTCATAGTTGTGGAGGAGGGCAGGGTGCCCATCAGGGAGCATGTGAAGATGTATGCGGAGATGCTGGGAATAGACCCTATGAGCCTTGCAAGCGAGGGGGTCGCCGTTCTCGGCGTTGATCCAAACGTCGCGGATCAGGTTCTAGACCTCCTGAGGGATCTCGGCTACATGGAGGCGGCTATAATAGGTGAGGTGAGGCAGAGTGATAAGTATGGAGGTCTAGTACTCCTCAGAAGCGCCGTAGGGGGCTTCAGGATACTGGATCCGCCAAGGGGCGAACTTGTCCCAAGAATATGTTAAAGCCCGCATTAACAATTTACTGAGGCCTCGAAGAAAAATCCAGATGGGTGCTCCAATATATTTTTATTTTGCCAGCGCATAGTTAAGTTGGTGTCGCGGATGTTACCGATAGCTCAGGCACCGTTAGAGAGGATACTAAATGCCCTGATTAACCTGCTGGTACAAATAATTGACGCCATACCATCGATAATAGCCGCATTAATAATAATTCTCATAGGCTATTTTGTCGGTTCCGGCGCTGGAAAGGCCATCAATAAGCTGATAGAGGTGACGGGAATAGAGAAGGGCTTCGACCAGACTGAGGCTGGTAGGGCCTTTAGAAGGGCTGGACTAGACCTATCGAACTTCATGGAGGCCTTAGTGAAGGCATTCATAATAGTCATCTCAATCTCGATAGCCCTCCAGTACCTCAACATATCCGGGCCGGCCGGGCAGTTCATAATTGACGTGGCCGCATACCTCCCCAGGCTCATTGGAGGCATAATACTCCTGTCGCTGGGGTTCATACTGGCCGAGTTCCTGGCGGGCTTCGTGGGCAGGATACTTAGGGGAGCCCTACCCGAGGAGAAGAGCGAGATAGCCGACATGATCAAGAACCTCCTACTGATAGGCTTGGTAGCCCTGATCCTCAGCATAGCCCTAGAGATGATGGTGCTAACAGGCCAGTTCGTCTACACGCTCATACTCGGCTTCCTGATAATCGGTGCTGGCATAGTGATCTCCGACACCCTGATCAGAAGCATAGTTGAGGACCATCCAGAGTTCAGAGACGTTGCCGGATACGCCAAGTTCATACTCTACAGCATGTTCGCGATAGTCGGAGTCGCCGGGATATTCGCGACGTTCCCAGGAGTCTCAGCCGTCATAGCCAACCTGGCATGGGCCTTCGCAATAGCCTTCGCATTAATGCTGATACCAGTCGCATACACACTGGCTAAAAGGATGGCCGCAGCAAAATAGGATCCAAACACCCATCTTCTTTGCCTAGCCGCTACCCTTTTTAACCTGGGAATCCAGGGTTTAATCCGGTGGTCTCTTTGAAGATAGTTCACTTCAGTGAGGTTAAAGCCGAGGAGGCGTATGGGCCTAAGGTTAGGATAAGGTGGTTGATATCGAAGTTTGATGGCGCGCCCAACTTTGAGATGCGGCATTTTGAGGTCGATCCAGGCGCCTCAACGCCCTACCACTCACACGACTGGGAGCATGAAGTCTTCGTGCTTGAGGGTGACGGTGTACTTCGCTATGAGGGTAGGGAATACCGGTTTGGGCCAGGCTACGCGATATACATTCCGCCTAACAAGCAGCACTGCTTCATTAACACGGGGGACAAGGTGCTGAAGTTCATATGTGTGATACCTAAGAGGAAGTAGAGAAAAACCTCCTGGCGGTCTTCACGACCAGCTCAACGCACCCCTCTGAGAGTAGGTAGTATGGCGTCCGGATTCCCGAGACCTCCACTATTAAGGCGTCCCTAAGCCTCTCTACGACACGCTCACCGGGGCTTGGCAACTCTATATAGCCCCTCCCCACCTCAACATACCCCTTAGAGCCAACACAGCCTAGAAGACCCCTCTCTTTCCTAACACTCAAATCGATTTTCGCTAGGCTCTCGCTAAACATGATTCTCATCCTCATTTTACCCCTGAATTTCTCGGGTCTCCCAGCCCTGACCCCACCCTTTGTCAGCCACATGGACGTGCCTTGGGCGACCAGCTTCACCCCCTCATCCATCTGCACGGATATGAGTGGGTTGCTGAGCCCTATGAACCCCCACTTTAAAACCCTGCCTGGAAGGCTTGAGACAAACCTCCTTAATTCTCGGTAAGTATCCTTTACCCTCTTATACCTGTAGAAGGCGTCCACCAGAGTTACTGGGATGGCCATCATTACGGAGTAGGGTATCGAGACTGCGAGCTCCACCTTCGTGAAGACATGAATTGTGAGAAATATGATTAGGAAATATGCGGCCAGATTAGGAACAAACATAAACTTGACCTTTGTCTTGGCATCCTCATACCCATAGCTTGGCTCAGGAACCTCGCTCATACCTACTCTGCCGCCAGTATCCTAAGAAACAGCATTGCTACATCGACGATATCCCTTAGAGAGACGACGCCGACCGGCCTGTTTTCCCCATTTACAACCGGAAGGTGTCTGACGTTGGCATCCCTCATCTTCTCTATGGCCTCCATTATCGAGGCGCCCGGGGCTATCGTTATTGGGTTCTCGCTCATTATCTGCCAGACCTGCATGTCGCCATAGCTCCTTGAAAGGGCGAAGAGCATGTCCCTCTCCGTAACTATCCCTACAAGCTTGCCTTCGCTGTCCACTATAGGGAGGCAGCCTATCCTGTTATCATACATCAACCTTGCAGCATCCTTGATGATGGTCTTACTTGAGACCGTTATTGGCGGTGTGGACATAACGTCCTCAACCCTAAGGGCCAGCTTCCTTCTCCTAACCTTAAAAATAGGCATCTAAAACCACCTCGACTGATGCTTTGACCTAACACCTAATATTTGTTATTCAGCCACACAGGACCCTAAGCTTCCCCTCCACCAGGGCCTCCAGACAGCAGTCCTCCCTAACGTTAAGCTGGATTACCCGAATACTTCTTCCACCGATGTTTAAATCCACCTCGACGCCCCTCCAGAGGTGCCTATTGACCTCGTCAAGAACCCTGGCCCAGCCCTCCCTATCCCTAGAGGCGGCCAAGTATTCGGAGAACCATTGCAGGTAGCTGTCGAGAAGCACCGCAAGGTCCACCTTCCTCCCCGTCAGCTCAAGTACACTCGTTGCCTTAGCCGCTAACTCTCCCGGAAGCTCCTGAACCCTGAAGTTTACGTTCACCCCAACTCCAATAACGCTTTCAACCCCCTTCACCCCCCAGAAGTTCTCGACTAGAATCCCGGCTATCTTTTTCCCGTCGCAGAAAACATCATTTGGCCACCTTAGCAGACACCTTAGCCCACAAACCTCCTTGAGGGCCGTCACCACGGAGATCCCCCCGACAAACTGGAGGCGGCATGGCGGGCATCCTGTCTCTGGCAGGTAT
>WAQG01000247.1 GCA_015520395.1 Candidatus Geoarchaeota archaeon | reverse complement strand
TGGTCGAGGTGAGCGTCTTGGTTCGTAAAGAGGGAAGATTTGACTACTTTTTGGTGATACGGAGGGATGGTCGGCGCTTCCAATTCATATTGGATGGTAGAACGACAATGGCTAAGGAACCTCTGACGGCCTATAAGGTTAGGCGGGTTGTAGGAGGGTTTTCGCATAAGATATTGAAGGGTAGGCTGGTTTACAGGGTGCGGAGGAAAGATCTGGAGAAGGCTCTAGAGGAGTTATCGTCTAAGGATGAGGTTACGCTTAGAATAGTGAAGACGGTTATAGAGGATAGTGACCGGTGTATAGTAGCTTTATGCATTGTAAGGGTCTCTGAATACGTTAAGGGTCGGATTCAGTTTGGAAATTATAACTATATGATGAATGCCTATGACAAGACCATTCGCAACACTTTAAACTATTTAATACGGCATAGAGGCGAGCTGGATCTGGATACCACTCTAAGATACTTTAGAAACTCTCTTGCAGGAATTGTGGAGCCGTCTTCTCAAGAATTTGATAGATTTCTAACATGGGCCGGGAATGATATGGAGGCCTTGAGAGTTTTCGTGAAGAATTTTCTGGCAGATAAGTTAACAATCCCGACATCTAGACTCGTAATCATCAATAATACGGTAGGATTTTATGTTAAACCCGATATAGTCACCGATGAATCGATATACGTGGTTAAGGGCTTTCCATTAGAACGTCTCCTAGAGTATGCCCCAAGGCAAGCTAGGATCTTCCAGCTCGCCTATCCGAGGCATAAAGCGGTTTTGATAGGCCTCAACCACGATGGAACTTTAGAGCAAATAAAGCTTAATCCTATTGAGCTGAATGAGGCCATAAGGTATCTAAGAGATCTGAGGCGCCTCGGCTGGGAGAAGAAGAATGTGGAGATAGTTAATCTCGCTAGACATTATGTTGTATCCTATTTTGTAAGGAATAATAATTCGCTAGTATTTGATGAATATCCGCCCTTATACACGAGGTGAGAACCTATGAGGAAGGTCAATTTATGGGTTGGTGGAAGGTGTGATGGGAGGCTTATATACTGGGGGTACAGGGTGTATGGAGATGGCTTCGAAAACAAAGACTATGGATTCAAGTTTCTCCCGAGGAAAGATAAGTTGAAGGTGATGCACTACCTCTATGGCCTTAGGTCTGCTCTCGCGGGCTTCCTAGAGAAAGGAATCGAGGATGCTAGGGTGCAGTATTTGGTCAAATATCACTGCGTGGATGATAGGCTTTTCGAGATACTTTCTAAGTGGGGGTTTGGGCTTAGGGATCCTAGGATACTTGAGGTCGTGAATTCTGTAAGGAGGCTGGCAAATAAGGTTGGGGCATTGGGTCTTACTAAAGCGAAGAAGTCTTGGGTGGAGAGAAACTTGGAGGATGTGGCGAGATTCCGCTTCCATTACCGAGTCAAGGAAATTTTAGAGCGAAGCCATGTATGGGATTCATCAGAGGGGGCCAGGTATGTTGTCTACCGCGTGCCCGGGGATAGCAGAGATATACCGCTAGAGTATCTGGCAAAGCATATTGCGAGGGAGGAAGGGGGGCGGGGGGATCTTAAAGGTGTTGTGGTTGTCAGGGAGGAGAGCCACGCGGGAGGTGTCCTCACAAAAGTGTACTTCTACAGCGTTGAGGATGGAGCCAGCGTCGTTAGGAGATACATGGAGAGGGATTGGTTTGTAAAGAATGCGTGGGTTGGGAGGTTCAAGACGATATGCGTGACCGATAACACGGGGGAGGAAGTAGAGGATAAGCTTGTGGAGGTGTTCGACGATGCAGGATCCTAGTAACCTCTTTGAGCCAGTAAGGATGGACTGGGACTTGCTCATAGGATGGGCTTTATTCATGCTCGCGACATTAGACCTAATGCTCTTATGGATCGGAATAGCGGAGGCGCGTAAGCCGCGTGGGAGGGAGGAACTGCGTCATGTGAAGTTGAGCGTACAAGCGTCCCTCTTCACGATATCGGCTCTTATAGCTGCAATGATTCTCTGGCAGCCCACTAGAATAGACCCTATGCTTTTTGAGGCGACGATATACCTCACCATAGCCTTTATGGCGACACTTTTACCGATTGCGGCGAGCGATAGGATACGAGAGGCCTTCATCAGGGAGACGCCACTGCTGAACACGCTGGTTAAGAAGCCTTATGCTGGCCATCGGGCGTATGTGCGCCTGGAGCGGCTCCAGGCTGTAGCTACGGCGATACCTGTGTCCAACGGTCTTAATTATTCCGCCTCCGACCACCGCGTGCAGGAGACTAGCAGCGGCGCGGTCTTGGCCTCCCAAATGGTGGAGGCGGAGGAGACCGTAGATCCAGACTATGAGAGGTACCTGGAGCAGCTCAGCCGGAGCACACGCTTCTACTATAGGCTCTTCTATCGTCTGAGCTATGAGGAGTTCCTGAAGGTGAGGCAGGCGGCGGAGAAGGTTATGGGTATGGGGGTGTTCGGGATGACAGGGGACAAGCTAGACATATTCTCGCTCTCGGTGCTCGCCAGACTCGATGCTGGAGGAAGTGTTAGTAGGTGGAGGAATTATAGGGACGGCGAGTGCTTCCGTAAGCTGAGGGAGTTTAGGCTCGTCTCGGAGCGTGGGAGGCTCATGCCGAGAGGCGTTAAGCTCGCCAGGGAGCTGAAGAGGGCAGGGGTGATGGAGAGGCTTAGGGAACAGGTTCCTTAAGGGACTGACGCTCACGCGATGGGGTAGGGTGTCCCCCTACCGACATGGCCGGGAGGGAGGAGAGGTCAGCCGACGCGCCTGGAGGTGGATTGAGCCCTCCGCCTCCAGGCAGATTGTGCAGGTCTTGCCTGCAACAACCAAGACAAACACCTCCGGCAGGGAGGCCAGGAGGAAGAGAAGACGCCGACGCACGGCCACAGACCCGGCCTCCCATCGCCCAGCACCGGGCGATCGGTCCATAGAGGAAGACGGGAAACGACCCCCACCGCCCCAACCTCTATGGACCGTGGCGCAGGCCTAGTTCGGGGGCGGCTAGGATCCTGCGTCAGGGTCTGTGGCCGTGCACCGTAGCGAACATGGGAAAGGCTCCAGAGACCTTGACGGCGAGCTGGCTTAGGAGGTAGGGCTAGAATGGGGTTGGGGGCACCCCCTCCTCTCCGGGGGCTAGCTCTACCCTCTAAGCCAGCTCACGTCGAGGCTGGAGAAGAAGCGACTGCAAAGCTACTAGCGAGCTACTATTAATGCTAAGGACGACGGAGAACAGGTGCGGCGCCCTCTCTGGCCGGGGAAGCGGTCTCCCTCGACGGGGGAGCATGGCCCCCGCCCCCCAGCACTGGGGGGCTAAGACCGGGGGGGCTCTACGCCTGCCTCCCAGCGGGCCTATGATGGCTCTAAGCCGGAGGCCCGAAGTCTGGGGAAGAGCCGTGGGCCTAATCCACCCACTCTCTGGGGTGGTGTCGGCCCTCGGCCCAGTACCCTGGCGTAGGGCCCTCCGGCGAGGCTGGAGACCC
>WAQG01000246.1 GCA_015520395.1 Candidatus Geoarchaeota archaeon | reverse complement strand
CTACATGGAGTTCAGGTATCTTATCCACGAGGGGCAGGAGAGGGCTAAGAGGGTTATTAAAGAGGTTGATAGGGAGTGGAGCAGGCTCACCGGGAGGAGTTACGGCGGCCTGGTGGACTGCTATAGGTGTGAGGATGCCGACGTGGTTGTGGCCACGGTTGGCTCGTCGGCCGGTGACGCTAAGGAGGCCGCGGACATAATGAGAGAGAGGGGCTATAGGGCTGGGGTTATGAGGATAAGGGTTATCAGGCCCTTCCCAACAGAGGAGGTAAGGGAGGTTGCCAGGAAGGTCAAGGGCATAGCTGTGGTTGATAGAAACCTGTCGCCGGGCATGGGCGGCGTCCTGGGCATAGAGCTCGCAGCAACCCTCTACGGCCTCAGTAAGCCCCCAGTACTCCAGAGATATATTGCTGGGCTTGGTGGCAGGGATATAAGGGTGAGCGATTACCTAAGGATATTCCAGGAGACGTTTGAGGCTGTTGAGAAGGGTGCGGAGCCCGTTTTAAGATGGGTCGAATTGAAGAAGGAGGTGTTGCCTAAATGGTGACGATAAAACAGCTTCCCAGGGAGGACTACCTGCTTCCGGGGCATATAGCCTGTCCGGGATGCGGGCTGGCCATCGCCCTTAAAACCACGCTGAAAGCCCTCGGCCCAAAGACGATAATGGTTGTACCTGCATGCTGTACTAGCATCATACAGGCGGGGTTCCCATTCTCGGCGATTAAGGTTCCGTTGCTAAACATAGCCTTTGCCGCAGCAGCAGCCACTGCTTCGGGAATAGCAAATGCCCTAGAGTACCTTGGCGATACTGAAACAACCGTCTTGGCATGGGCTGGCGATGGTGGAACGGCGGATATAGGTCTTCAGGCGCTGAGCGGGGCGGCTGAGAGGAACGACAACATCCTCTATGTGTGCTACGACAACGAGGCCTACATGAACACGGGGATTCAGAGGAGCGGCGCCACTCCTTACGGGGCCTGGACGACCACGACATGGACTGGGAAAAGGGAGTTTAAGAAGGATGTTCCCATGATAATGGCCGCCCACGGAATACCATACGTGGCCACGGCCTCAGCTGCCTACCCCCTAGACCTGTTCGACAAGGTTAGGAAGGCTAAGAAGATAAGGGGGACGAGATACATCCACATCCACACGCCCTGCCCGCCGGGCTGGCGTATACCGGACAACAAGACTGTTGAGGTTGGCAAGCTGGCGGTTCAGACCGGTATGTGGATACTCTACGAGATCGAGCACGGCGAGTTTAAGCTGAGCCCCCCGAGCCGCCCGCTCCTTAACAAGGCGCGGAGGAAGCCCGTAGAGCTCTACCTTAGAATGCAGGGCAGATTCTCTCACTTGAGCGAAGAGGATATCAAGAAGATTCAAGAGTGGGTGGACAGGCGCTGGGAGGAGGTTGCCGCCCTAGTAAAGAGGTAGGCTACCCCAGCTCAGCAACCATGTCGCTATAAGACACGGCAATAAACTGCTCTTTTTTTATACCAAGTTTTAAGGCAAGCTCCTCGAGGAGCCTTCTTCCATCTTCCTCTTCACCCTCCGCAACCTCGAGCTCGAACTCCAGGAAGCTGCCGAGGCCATCAACCGTGTCAAGGTGCACCTCAACCCCCATAAGGCTGTAGAGCTCCCTCGTCTTCCTAACCCTAGAGTAAACCCCCAAGGTTTCGCTTAACGCCCGCTCCAGCTCCCTCCACGAGGCAAGCTCAGCTATGCGTACATCGCTTCCCTTTATACCCGGAACATCGGGTCTAAGGTAGTAGATGAGCTTGGCTCTCCCATCGGAAACCCTTAACTTGAGCCTCCCAGCAACGTTCCTAAAGTATGTGTCGACCTGCCGGACGGTTGCCAGGTGCCTGCCCCCGAGCCCAAGCACCTTACGCCTAGTCTCATCGATGTCGTCTATCCTCGCCTTAAGTTCAACGAGCCTTTTCCGCACCATAGCAACCCTCATATACCATGTGCCTTCTATATTTTTTAGGATGCCCTACTGGATTCTGGACATAAACCAGGAGGTAGTCGATAGGGGGTCTGGGAAAGCCCAGGAGATATGGCTCTGGTGTATCGATGGGGAGGGTAGGCGTGTAAGGCTTATAGACAGGGGCTTCAGGCCTGAGGCATATGTGTATTCAGGGAGGGTGGATGTGGATAGCCTTAAGAGGAGGGTGGAGGAGGCGGTCGGAGCCCTGGTGGAGAAGGTGGAGGTTTCCGAGGCGTTGAGGTTTGGTAGGAGGCTTAAGGTTGTTAGGCTTGTCTTTAAGCATTCTGAGGCTAGGGAGAGGGCTGAGAAGATCCTGGAGAGGATGGGACTTGAGCTTTACAACTTCGATGTGAGAACCAGCTTCCTTTACTTCATACATAGGGGCATCCCACCGTCAAGCTGGATAGAGGCTGACGGGCTTACCGAGTTTAAGGCTCCTGAGACCCCCATCCCGACATACATTGTGGAGAATGTTAGGGCCTCCAACGAAGGGCGCCCGCCTCCCCTAAAAACGCTTTACCTCTGTGCCTATGCGTTTACCGAGGTGGGAACTCCGGATCCGAGAAAGGCTCCCTTATCTCTAGTAGCATATGCAGTTGACGACGGCCCAGTCTCCATCATGGTCGGGGATGGGGGCGATGAGGGGCTTTTGAGAGGGGTGGTGGAGGTTGTCAGGGAGGTTGACCCGGATCTCATCGTCACCTGGGGAGGCAACAGGGATATGTGGGACTACATGGTGAGGAGGGCTGAAGCTCTAAAGGTGGATTTCGGCATTGGTAGGGATGGGAGGAAGCCTAGAAGGGGCGTTTATGGACATTACTCGATAGTTGGCAGGATTCACGTTGATGTAATGGATATAGCCTTGGAGATGGCCACCCTTAAGGCTAAGACCCTGGAGGAGATGGCCTCCTACCATGGCGTTTGGAGCGGGGATGTCTTAGACGACTACGACCTTTCGGGCATGTGGTTCTCCTCAAGGGACCCGGTCATCAACTATGTTAAGAGGAGGGTTGAGGCTTTAAGGAGGCTGTGGGGGCTTTACCTGGACTATGCGGTGAAGCTGAGCAACACGGTGTTCTACCCAATGGACTACGTCCTGACGGCGAGTCCGGGCAACAGGGTTGATGGCTACGTTGTCCTACACGCGATA
>WAQG01000245.1 GCA_015520395.1 Candidatus Geoarchaeota archaeon | reverse complement strand
CAGGGCGCCCCGCCCAAGCCTCCTTATAACCCTAACCAGGACCTCATCCAGGTTTCTGAGAGCCAGGATATAGGTGTCTATAACGGTTCTCACACCTGAGACCTTTGTGCCTATGCTGAAGCCAACGAGCTCGCTAAGCAGCTTGACCCTCTTTGTCCTCCTGGCTGATTGGGTGGCCCCCGAAACTATCACCTGCTTGCCCCTAAGCCTAACCCTCTCCTGCAGGAGTCTGATGTCGTCCAGTAGGTCGGCTCTCCTCCTTCTCTTCAACCTTATCAGCTCCTCTGCAAGCATCAGCTGCTCCTCCGTGACGCCGAGCATCTCGAAGACTGTGTCTATAGCCTTGGATCTACGTAGAAAGCCGTCGACATCGTCAACGAAGACCGAGTCAACCTTCACACCCCTGAAATAATCCCTGCTCCTAACCAGGGAGGCCGACGTGGTGACTATTATGTCCGCCTCCAGAAGATCCTCCTTCGGCGGCTTCTTGCTAAGGGAGTGAACCGCCACAAACCGCCTTCCCATCTTCTCGGCAACTTCCTTAAAGTTCTTTTCAAGCTGGTAGGCAAGCGTGGCCGTCGGCACTATTATCAGAGAGCGTCGTGGAGCGCCCGTTAGGGGATCCCTGTTCGAGATGGCGAAGGCTATGGCTGAAACCGTCTTTCCACTTCCGGTAGGGGCTATCATTGCGAAGCTCTCGCCCCTTATGAAGCGGCGGGCCCACATCCTCTGGGCGCCCCATGGCTTCAGGCCTAGGGGCCCGAATATCCAGTCCACGTTATGTGCAGCTCTTAAGAGCTTGTGGGCCCCCTCCCTCTCACACTTCCTGCAGACCCCAACCCCAAGTAGCTGGGAGAGCGTTATGTCTCCTCCGCAAACAGGGCATGAACCCTCATATACCAGCTCCAGCGACATGTTCTTCCATCCAGCACTCAATTTCTATTTTCTCTGGACTTGCCATATATAAATTCTATCTTTTCTGGGGCTTACCTCCTCCTGTTCCTTAAAAGCCACCATACAATCAGCAAGGTCGCCCCTAACATAACCGCCAGATCCACGTATGTTGAGTAATCGACTATAATAACCCAGTAGGGCCCCATCGCGTAGCCAGCTAGGGAAAGTGCCAGGTTCCATGGTATGGAGCCGAGAACTGTTAGGACGACGAACTTTCCCAAACTGACCTCAAAAACCCCTGCTGGGAATGAGATGACGGTGCGTACCGCCGGCATCATGCGGCCTAGGAAGACCGCATAGTCCTCATACCTCCTGAACAGCTCCTCCGCCCTCTCAAACTCATCCTTACTCACCAGGAAATATTTGCCATATCTGAGTATCAAGGGCCTCCCCCCGTAGACCCCAACATAGTAGAGCGCGATGGATCCAAGGAGATTGCCGAGAACTGCGATGAGGGCGGCCTCCAGGGCCATGGCTATGCTCCCGTTCTTCCAAGCTATGTAGCCAGCGAACGGCATTACTAGTTCGCTTGGTATTGGGACAAGGGCGCTCTCAAGGGCCATTGTGAAGAGTATGCCGTAGGGCCAATACCCCTCTATGAAGCCCGCCACATATTCGAAGACCATCCTGGTCAGCATTAGCACCACCGTCTAAAACGCGCTTATCCCCCTATCCCTCAGCAACCGCCTAAAGGCACTCGCATCCTCAACCATCCAAATATTATTAAACATTACGTAAACCTCCCGATCCTCACCAAGATCCGACAAGACGACCTCAAGGAGCCTTTCGAGGTCGCTGGCGGTATATCTATACCTGTAGTTGGTTTCTCTGCCGCCTATCCCATGGAGCCTGTAATACCTCACCTGATGAGACGACTGGGAAGACCACCTAAATGGATCCACCACATGGATCAGGTCGAGGGAATCCACAAGCCTCTTAACAACTTCTGTGGCGAGCCTCCAGCTTCCCCGAGGCTCCCAGCCAACCTCGACGCCCTTCCGCTCCACCACGGAGAAGAACTCCTCGACATTCCTAGCGTTCTCCTCGCTATACCCGAAGGAGGCTGGGGTCTGGACAACTACAACCCTCGCGTCCAGTGCCCTGGCGACCTCATAGATCCTCCGCCATGCCTCCAGGTTGTCCTCGGAAGCCCTTAACCAACCGTACCCGGGCTTAGGCCTGCTCCTGGCCCTCCGCCAAGTCGGGCTTGATGGGGGGTGCGAGATGGCCTGCCAAGCCTTCATGGTAAAGACGAAGTCTGGATTTACGGACTTCGCCCTCTCAAGCCATGAGCGGGCGGTCTCCATCCTCGGCAGCTCGTAGAACGTCCTTTGAACCTCCACGACGTTGAATAGCCTAAAGT
>WAQG01000244.1 GCA_015520395.1 Candidatus Geoarchaeota archaeon | reverse complement strand
GTATAAGAGAACCGAGGCCGGCCCCATCCCCACATAGGCTATGGCGTAGAGGTAGACCGTGTATAACGGGGCAAGTCCAAGCAGCCCTGTGGTAAGCGCCGGCCAGCCCACCACGTCCCTGAGCCTGCCCTTCATAAGCCCAATGGAGATCAGGGCGGCTATGCCCGCCCTATATGCCGCCAGGGAGAGGAGCGAGGCCCCCATAGACACCCCTAACTTGGTGTAGAGCCCTATGGTGCCCCACAGGGCGCCGGCAACTGCAACGCTTAAGACATGTCTTAGCTCCGCCTCCCCATCCACCCCCTCCTTAACGCCTCATCCCCTCACGACCAGCTCTGTTTGACCGTGGATAAGGTTTTAGTTTAGGATGATAAATAGTGTTAGGCTGAGTAATGGTTTTGGTGGGGGGTTTGGGGCATGTCGGAGTTCTTCTTAGCCTTAGGTTAAAGGAGTATTTTGGCTCCCTCCGCGTGTCGCGAACCTCGCTGATGGTGATGCTGGGCATCGTGTTCTCGATGTTCGTGATTGGAGGCGGGCTGGGCTACGTGGTGGCTAGGGGAGGGTTCGTGTACTGGGGGCTGAGCATATCCAGGGAGGTTCTCCTCTCCTCCCTCCTCTCATTTATCACGATCTTCCTCTCGTTTTACAGCGTCTTGAACGGGGTGGGCGGCTCCCTGACAGATATAAACTACGTCGCCTCCTCACCTGTAAGCCCCAGGGACTACCTCGTCTCCGACATGCTGTTCCAGTGGGCGATGCTCAACGTCTTCATTGGGCCAGCCCTAGCATCGGCCACCATATATACTTACCTGGTAGGTGCGGGAGACCCATTCCTGCTATTGATGGAGGCCTACATGTTCGTGGCCATAGGGATATCACAGGTTTTCGGGGTTTTGAAGCAGGTGGATAGAAGGGAGGTCTTGGCGCCCTTATTCCTAGCATTCCTGGCAGCGTACCTGACGCCAGCCCTGGAAATCGTGGGTATAGAGCTGGGTTACCTAAGGGTGCTCGCCCTCCCTAACGTTTTCGCCGAGCTCATGGTTGGCAGGGTTCAGCCTATATCGATCGCGTCGCTGACCCTCCAGCTAGCCGTGTTGACGGCATGCTACCTTAGGCTCTCCAATCTGAACATATACTATAACTTAAAGCCCACATTGGTGGGCTTCGCCCCCATAAGCTACATGCCCCAGCTAGAGAGGTATAGAAGGCTGACCAGGCTCCTGCCGTTATTAAGGTTTGTAGAACTTGACACTGAGAGGTTCGGGTCATTCACCCTCAGTCTCCTTAAGGAGCTTTTAAGAAACCTGAGGAGCGGGGTTCTTCTGGCCTCTGTGCCGTTCATGCTCTATGTGGTTTTCCTGGTTCCCGTCAGGGGGAGGGCGTTCCCCGTGTTCATCTCGCTTTCAATAGCCATAGCAAGCGTCGAGCTCTGGAGGTTTGCTGAGAAACCAGCACTCTGGAGCTTCCTACAGTCGCCGGACGCCAGGAGTTATTTTGCTGGCCTCATAGCCGGCTCCGCGCTCTTCATCTTCGCCCTGTCCCTCCTGATCGACCTGCTAATGGTGGGGGTCGAAGGCCTTAGGCTCATACCCTATATTGCCGCCTCCTCAATAGCGTCTTCGGGCGGGGGCATATACTATCAGCTAAGGTTCGCAAAGGGCCGGAACCAGCTTGCAGACGCCTTCATCTCGATGACCCTAATGGGCCTTTCATCACTGGCCGCGATAATCCCCCTTAGGCTAATAGAGGTCTATATGCCAGTGCTCCTATTTCCGGTCTCCCCGCCATACCTACTCCTGGTCTTCCTGGCCTTCTACTCTAAATGTAGCAGGGGGGTGGTGAGAGACATTGGGCTCTGAGGGGGATTATGCGATATTTGTGGAGGGGCTTGTGAAGAGGTATGGGGATGTTGAGGCGCTGCGGGGACTGGATCTAAGGGTTAGGTGGGGCGAGTTACACGGCCTGCTTGGTCCGAACGGGGCCGGGAAAACGACTACCCTGAAGATCCTTGTCGGGCTTCTGAGGAGGAATGGCGGGCGGGTTTTGGTGGCTGGTAGTAGCATTGATGAGTGCTACGACTATAAGGCGTTCATCGGTTATCTGCCCGAGAACCCCTCACTGCCCGAATATCTTATGGTCAAGGAGTTTCTGGGCTATGTTGCTAGGCTTAGGGGCGTGCCTAAGGAGGGTGTTGGCGACCGCATCGAATGGGTCTCCTCTCTCTTTGGGCTTGAGGATGTTCTCAACACATTCATCTACACCCTGTCGAGAGGCTATAGGCAGCGTGTCGCGCTGGCCTCAGCCCTGATCCATAGGCCACGCATCTTGATACTGGACGAGCCCCTAGCAAACATAGATCCCCTGGCCCAGTACGGGATAAAAAAGGTGTTTAGGGAGTTTGTTTCCAACGGCGGGGCGATACTCATGTCAACACACATGGTCGACACGGCCGAGAAACTCTGCGACACCATCACCCTGATATATAGGGGAGTGGGTCTCGCCTCAGGAACCCTTGACGAGCTTAGGCTGAAGGCAGGCTTTAAGGACGCTGGGCTTGAAGAGATATTTATAGCCCTGATGCGGCGTGCTGGCGATGTGAGTAATGCTCAAAAGGGCTGAATCATAATTATTCATTGGGTGTTTCGGTTGAGGCCCATAAACCTCAAGGATCTTGACAGGCTTTTCTACCCGGTAGTTCCCGTTGTGGTGACCGCGGAGAGCGGCGGTAGGGTCGGCGGCATGTTGGCAGCATGGTGGAGCCAGCTTTCCTTCAACCCCCCGCTGATCGGGGTTGCCATCGCCCCCGAGCGATACACCTACAGGCTCATTAAGGAGTCTGGGATATTCGGACTGAATCTCCTAGATTTTAAGCATGTTGACAGGACGCCCTACCTCGGCGACGTCTCGGAACGCTTCCTAAGGGACAAGATTAAAAAGGCTGGCTTCACGATCTTCAAGGGCCCGGCACTTGGAGCCCCGCTTCTTAAAGAGGCATCCGCAGCTGTGGAGGCTAGGTTGACGAAGATCGTTGAAACCGGGGATCACGACCTCTTCGTGGGCAGGGTGGAGGCAGCCTACGCTATAGACGATTTCGATGGCATGTGGAAGTTAAGGAGCTACAGGCCTTTAATGTATCTGGGAAGGACCAGGAGGCCTGGCCCGGTCTACAGGTTCTATATCTCAGCTGAGAGCTACGAGAAAAGGATGCTGGAATTCGCCGGGGATCCCCTAAAGCGATACCACGTCCTAAGGATAAAGGCCAGAGAGGCGATTTTTAGGGTCGTAAGGGAGGTGGGGAGGGCTGACGTCAATGAAGTTGCTAAGAAACTCGGGGAGCTCATGAAGAGTTACGGCCTAGACACGGCCGACCTGGAGCTCTATCTTAAAGAGGCCATAAAAGCTGGCCTAGTGAAGGAGGCTTAATAATCACCATCAAGTAAAGCTAATAATAGCCCCACCCTCACCTCGCATATAACTTTAAAGCATAATGTGGTGGAGCAAATCCGTCCAGAGAGATAAAACATGGTTAGAGTGCACGTAGAGTTAGGGGGACTTCGCTCTTCCTTCCTTGGGTAGCCGAGCCTCCTAATGGACGATCCTATACCGGCAGAATATAGATAAGATTACTAGCTTGTTCTATCGTCTATAGCCATAGGTGGTATACATGTCTGGAAGGCTCTGTCCCTTATTTAAGGACCCATGCAAGAAGGAGAAGTGTGTATGGTACCTAGACAAAGACTGTGCAATACCCGCAATGGCCGGGAAGCTGATCAGAGGGGTACTGACCGTTAGAGCCGTAAGTCGCAACTAGCATAACGCAAACACAATAACCCCTATTGAGTAAGAGCGGAGTAGCAAATTAACTAACTGTTCGCCTAAGTGCGGTGAGAATTGTATGAAATCCTCTAGAAGAAACCTTCGGGGTAGTGCAAAAGGCATTTAGAGACCCACTAAGTTGTTATATCGCCCTTATGGTTTACAGTAGGGCTGGGATGAAGAGAGGTCGAAGCTGGTATAGTCTCATAGTATGCAAGTTCTGAAAATTCAGAAGCCCGGGGTCGAGGCCCTACATCTAACATGGCTTTTAAATGGCTATCTCTGTTCTTGGCGGGCCTCCACAGGTTCCTAGTCAACCCCTCTAACCACCTCCCTGTCTTCCATCACGAGCAGGCCTTTTTCCAGCAACCACCATCTATAAGGCATGGTAAAAGGTTGTTCCCAGGCTTAAGATAGCTTCGCCCATTTTGAGCAACCCTCCATAGTAACC
>WAQG01000243.1 GCA_015520395.1 Candidatus Geoarchaeota archaeon | reverse complement strand
TTTAAGGGATGTAATGCTTGAAACCTAGTCTTAAGGTATTGATGATCCCTAAGCGGCCAGTTGGGGTAGTTGGTGTCGGCAATTCTAGATTTGGGCGACGCACTGATGTGAGTATCTCGGAGCTTGCCTGGGAAGCTATCTCACAGGCACTGGAGGACGCAGGTGTCTGGCAGAATGATATAGAGTTCTTCATCGTCTCGAACGTTGGTTTTTGGAGCTCTGAAATGCTTCCAGCCGTGGTGATTGGGGAATACGCAGACCTTACGCCTAAAGGCACCCTTAGAGTCGAGGCTGCATGTGCGTCTGGAAGTGCAGCGCTTAACGTAGGGCATAACATGGTGGCGAGTGGTGCGGCCGATTTAGTCCTTGTTGTAGGGGTTGAGAAGATGAACGAGTCTCCGACGGAGGTTGTGGTCGAGTTCATTGGGAGGGCTGGAAACTATTTCTGGGAGTTTGAGAATTTCGGCCTTACCTTCCCGGGCTACTATGCGTTTTATGCAACGGCATATATGTGGAGGTATGGTGCAACCGAGGAGGATCTGTGCAGAGTGGCTGTCAAGAACCACTACTACGGAAGCCTGAACCCCTACGCCCAGTTTAAATCCAAGATAACAGTCGAGGACTGTATGAAGTCGAGGTACATAGCATGGCCCCTAAAACTTTTCGACTGTTCGCCCATAACCGATGGAGCGGCCGCCGTGGTCCTAGCCTCGGAGGAGGTTGCTAAGAGGTTAACCGACACGCCCGTATGGATCGAGGCAGTAGGATACGCATCAGGAACCTCGAATCTTAGTAAGCGTGAGGATTTCACCAGCCTAGAAGCGGCCGTTAAGGCGGCTGAGATGGCGTATAGAAGGGCAGGGATACGTCAGGGTGAGGTTGTGAAGCATCTGGACGTCGCGGTTGTCCATGACTGCTTTACCATAGCTGAGATAATGGCGTATGAGGATCTGGGCTTTGTGGGCAGGGGGGAGGGCGTCAAGCTGGTGAGGGAGGAGCAGACCTACGTGGGCGGTTTGATTCCTGTGAATGTTGATGGGGGTTTGAAGGCTAAGGGGCACCCACTTGGCGCCACGGGCGTCTCAATGGCGGTCGAGATTACAAAGCAACTTCAACAGAGGGCCGATAAGGGTAGGCAGGTCGACGTTAAGGTTGGTAGGGGCCTTGCCCATAATGTAGGTGGGACTGGGCACTATGCCTACGTCACTTTGTATTCGCTGGAAAAGCCCAGGAGGTGGTAGGTATGTTTCCCATAGTTGAGGATAGGAAGTATAGACATAAGCTTTGGGTTGATGTAAGAGAGCTGTGTGTGAAGTATATAATAAGTGTAGAGCAGGTTAAAAGGTTCTTTGAAGGGCTTTCGGAGGGCAAAGTCTACGCGACCAGGTGTAGGAAATGTGGCGAGATGTATTTTCCACCACAGGCCATATGTCCAAGATGTAGGTCAAGCGAGGTTGAGTGGGTGGAGCTCAGCGGGGAAGGCAAACTGCTTACTTATACGAAGATCTATGTCAAACCCAAAAGTTTCTCCCACTATAGTGACTATGTGGTTGCGGTGGGCAGGCTGGATGAGGGAGTGAATGTCACAGCCTGGATAGATGCGAAGATTGAAGAGCTGAAGCCCGGGATGAGGATCAAACTCGTCGTTGTTAAAAGGAAGCCTGAGGGGTACCTTACGTATGGGTGGAGGAGGGCTTAGAGAGGAAATCCGTCAAAACGCCCCTGCTCTTCCCACCGCTCCAGAGAAAGCCTAACTTGGCCAAAATATATTATATCCGCCCTTTCCACTTCCGTCCAAATAGTTATTCTCCCCCTCCTAAAATCAATGTTGTCAACGACGCCTATCCCGAGAAATCTTTCAGAAGAATCCGCCAACCCCACGATCAAGCCCCTCTCAGTGCCAGCCTGTCTTATTATTACCAGCTTTGCAAATTTCTTACCCACCTCCTCCTCACTCACCCTAGGGATGTGATGGACAACAATAAGCATGCCATCCGCTGCGTCCTCTATATACTCTACATTGTCCTCACCCAGCATCTTCCTGGCAGCCTCATAGAGCTCCTCGCTGCCCTCAACGCCAGAGCCGTATATAGAGTAGCGGAGCGCAACCTCCTTTCTATTGAAAACCCTCTTTCGAGCATTCTCCATGAACTTCCTGTACATAGACTCCCTGAACCTTTTACGCTCGCTCCTGTCCCTAACCCGCACATAGCCGACCGGAAGACGCACCACCTCAACTCCTGAAACACGTCTGAACTGGCCAAGGAAGTGCTCGATTTCCTGGGTCTTCTCGATTGCCACTATTATGTTTGGGGAGAGTATCGAGCTGAGTACGAGCTTAATTTCCCGAGCCTCCCACCCATGTATAAAGCCGCTGGTATTTAGTATGATCGAGGTTGCGCCTAGCTCCCTGGCCCTCCTTATCATTTTCTCAACCCCCGCAAGGATTCTGGCTGAGTACCCAGCCGGAGATGTAGAGCCTACAAAGTACGCGTCCTTAAATTCGCTCTCCTTAAGGGACGGTATAGGCTGCTCCACCAACCCAAGCGAGATCGTCGTCGGCGGCCCTATTTCAGACTGTCCAACATCCTCATCTATAACAGCCACCTTATGACCAGCCTCGACCAACGCGTTGGCAAGATAGGTGCACAGAACGGTCTTCCCACTGTCAACCCCACCTAGAACAAGTATCCTGGGCTCCTGATAGAGCTTGGCCATAGAGGCTAGCGACTCCCAACCCGGAGGGATAAATGAAACCTTAAGCTCATCTATCGCTGACCCTTCACCAATCCTTAACTCAGCAACCGTATCTTCTAATGCCTCCACACTACCACTCTTAGCTCTCGGGATTATTACGTATTCCCTCGGTATGACTTCCTTTCCGAAGATCTTGAGGCGTCCTTTATAGACCCTTATGAATGCTGGGCCATCAATCCTGAGAATCTGCCCTTTCCGCAGCTCAACCTTTCTTCGCTCTATCATCGACATCTCTCTCACCTACGATTGAAAACTATATATCGTTTAGTTTTAAGCCTTATACCAGCAATGCAGCCAACCAAAATCGGTTCCCTCATTAACAGGCCGGGCCTCCTAACGCTGGTGTATGGTGAGAAGGCTTCCGGAAAAACCGCCCTTATCCTAACATCCATACTTGCGTCACCAAGCGTCAAAACACACTACGTATTTACGGGCCCAGGACTCGTATTCGCGCTTGCTAAAGGCTGGCGTGAAAAAATCAGCCTTATCTTAACCCAGGAGTTAGAGGATGTCATAATGCTTGCTGTCAATCTGCTCAGTAGAGGCGCCGCCAGCAAAGAGGCCCTAGTTGTGGATTCGCTCTCAGACCTCCAACTCTTAAGTACAACGAGCCTGAGAAGAACTTGGAGAGCTACTTTAGGGGCTATGAGTCTCCTAAGGATGCTCACTGATAGGGGCTTCTCGGTCATAGTTTCAGCGTTGCCGGGACGTGGTGGAGGTCCGCCGGGCCACCTGGCTTACTGGTCCGACAACATCATCAAGGTGTTCTCGATAGAAAATGGAAACATTAGTGGGGTGGTGCAGCTGTTAGAAGGCGATGTGGTTAGCCTGGAGTTTAGAGTGGCGGCGGGTGTTGGCCCGTGGTTGCGGAGCTCATAGCAGCTGTGGTTGTCATGTATATAAGCAACGGAACGCCGCCCGTCGTGGCTAAGATCATGAACTCAGTAGGCATAAAGCTTCACAGGGTGGATTTCGGGGCTAACTTTATAGATGGAAGACCTATCTTAGGCAGCCATAAGAGCTGGGAGGGCCTAGCCTCAGGAATAGCTGCCGGACTTCTCTCAGGCTTTATTATGTCGGTTCTGGTACCTGGGGTGTTTAGCCCTCTAGAACCACTAGTGCTTTCAGCTGGCTCTATGATAGGGGATCTTATTGGCTCCTTTGTTAAGAGGCGCTTAAGTCTTAGGCCTGGTGAATGTCTGATAGTTCTTGACCAGTTGGGCTTCTTCGTTTTCGGGATTTTATTTGACATATTAGGCTTTGGGGTCGAGAAATGGACGACTAACTCCCTTCTTCTGACAATGCTACTTATAATAACATTCATTGCGCATCTGACGACGAACCAGGCGTTTTCAAAGTTAGTTAATGGAAGGGATGATAGCTGCTGGGCCTATCTGAGCAAAAAACTTAGGTTGCGGAGACTATGAGCAGCACGAGGAACGCTATAAACAGTATGGCTATTGGGAGGCCTAACGCGGCGGTTGGGCTTCCCCTAATATAGCCCTTCACCGTATAGTTATAGAGCATCCATGTACTTATAGCTCCAAAAGACAGGGCTACCGACACGAAGATTGCTTCTATGAGCGTTTGGAAGTTTGTCGACTTAGTAAATATGTTTCCGGCGCCGACGTAGGGTGGGGCATTCTCAGCGATTACATTAACCCAGCCAGCCGCGTATACTATCACCATTGCCACTATAATGTAGGAGAGAATCACTGTGGGGTTGTCCTGAAGCCACCTGTAATACCTGTTTAGCCGTCTTCTTAGGTGCCTAAATCTCCTCATACCTTCAAACCTATACGCGGACGCAAATATATTTCTTAGGTCCGGTCATAATAGGCGTGAAGGTTATGTGGAGAGCCGGTCTTCTTAGGTCTATTAGATTTCGGGTCTCCCTTTGGACGCTGGCGATCCTTTATGACATAGTCTTCATAGATCCCTTGGTAATAAAAACTAAGCTAAGTTCTATCCCGGGAATGGTTGTTCTAATAGCCATAGCCATCGCCTCAATAGCGTTAAAGGGGTCGAGAGAACTCATTCTAATACCCGCAATAGTCTCTTATTTCTATATGCTTTTCACATCTAAACGTGAGCCTCCAATATCAATTGATATCTCAAAAACTAAATCTGTAATAGCTAAGAATGTTGAATATAACACGATAAATATCTTAATAATACCTATAGATAGATTTGAATTTGTAAAATCGCTCATAGAGCTACTTATAGTTGAGAGTGACAAGGCGATCTCAAGACCGGAGGAAGCAGCCACACTTCTTTCAGCAGCCTACGCCCTGTGGCTTGAGGCAGCTAGAAAGAGGAGGCTTCTCCTTGGACGGGAGTGGAGGCTTACCGTTTCTTAAGTTTAATAAGCTTTTCGTATTCCTCAGGGGTGAGAAGTTTTTCCCACTCCTCATCGAGAAGAACGGGTTTTATTAAGGCTATCCAGCC
>WAQG01000242.1 GCA_015520395.1 Candidatus Geoarchaeota archaeon | reverse complement strand
GCCTAACCATGAGTATAGGCTGAGGCCCCCTAAATGCAAACCCAAAAACGATGTAGCTTCCAGACTCTCCAAACCCGGCCTCCACCAATACTCCAGCGGCGGGTACCCTGTCTCTGAATGCTGCTGTGCTGACTGGGGGTATTAAAGGTGCTGGGACGCACACCGGTGTGTCCTCTTTGAGCCTTGCAGGCATCACTGGAGCCTCTACTGTTGATTCTGGGTCGGTTACTGGTATCGCTTTGACATGAATAGCCCCCACCGAAACTGCGGTGGCATGCCATAGGGAACCATTGTAGACCCAAGCAACTAGATAGCCGGAGTCGCCCAAGGGTGCTGCTCCAGTTAACCCCAGATCCCCCGCCCGGAAACAATAGGTATGATAATTGACGAGCCCATGTCCATCCGGCTCCTGAGCGTGAGCTGCGGGGAGCTTTGCCACCGGAGGGAAGGACAGCAACACCAGTATTATCAGAACCCCTAATCTACACCAGTCTAAACAGGTTTTACCAGCCTTCATGAACATGTATACTTTTGCATAGATGGGCATAAGCGTTTTGTCTTTACATTTAATTTATCGTTGATAGCTACGAGCACCATGTGACTGGAGTTCTGGAGCCGCTCGGTTTGGAGTGTGCTGCGCCGCTCCTTTCCGCGTGCTGTTGCCGGGCTTCTGGGAAACCTTTATGACCAGTATATGTCTTGGTTTTTGTGGTTGTTAGGATGAGGGCTGTAAGGGCGCTGGCGCTGGGGGTCGTGCTGCTGATCCTGACTCTGAATGCTATGCCGCCTGCCAAGGCCTACACCAAGGCGGTGGGGTTTAACATCGCTAGGACGGTTGTCGAGAATCTTCCTCCCGAGTGGAGGGAGGTTTTCTCGACCTACTACAACCTCATAGACTCAAGCATCGCCGAGGTTCACGACACCTATAGGAATGCCTCCTACAACCCTGAGACCGACGTTGGGCTGCTTATGGTTGAGGCCCTGAACCACTACTCCGCGTTTATCAAGAGGCTTGATGAGAAGAGGTTTCCACAGGCCACCGAGGAGCTTGGAAGGTTTGTGTTCTTCGTCACGGAGCTGGCCAACCCGGTGAGGGTATCCAAGAACTTCTCCAAGGAGATGGTTGTGAAGTGGGATAGCCTCGTGTCTAAGAAGATCTTCAAGGTGTCTTTGGGGGGTGCGGAGGAGGTCAGTGACGTTAAGGAGAGCCTTAGGGGGCTGGCCCTGGAGGCGGCGAAGTACTCGGACAGGGCCCTACAGGCTATCAGGGAGGGGGAGATAGACAGCGAGTTTAAGGAGGTTTTGGAGGGGCTCCTGAGCAGGGCTGCGACGGTGAGCTACTCCCTGGTCCTCAAGGCCCTTAACACCCACTTCTCAAACATGCTTCCATACGCCCTGGCATGGATAACCGGGAGCCTTGCCGTCGGAATAGCCCTGCTAAACTATAGGTGGGTTGTCAGGCGGGTGAAAAAGATTAGGAGGAGGTAGTGTAGAGGCTCCTGGCCGCCTTGACCATTAGGTCGTAGAACTGCGGGTAGAAGATGCCGACGATCACGGTTAATGCCGCGAGTATCAGGATCGCTATCAGGGGGGCCATGGGCTCCTTAACCCCCTTAGAGGGAGCCTCGGGCCTGTCAACATACATCCTCTTAATTATCCATCCATAGTAGCCGACTGAGAAAGCGCTGTTTACAGCCATGGCCACGGCAAGCCACGCCATCTCGCCACTTATCGCCGCCCAGAAGAGGAAGACCTTGCTCCAGAACCCGTTGAGTGGGGGTATTCCGGCCAGGGCTAGTAGGAGCATTGTCAGGGAGAAGGCTGTCAGAGGCATTCTCCTACCTAGCCCATTGTAAGCGGTCACCTCAACGCTGTTCAAACCCTCCTCAACAGCGAATGCGGCCAGGAAGCTGCCGCTCTTCATAATTGCGTAGTTGAAGAGGTGGTAGAGGCTGGCGGCCAGGGCAAATATGGAAAGTCTTGGGTCTGCTACGAAGGTTAGTCCTACCAGGACGTATCCGGCATGGGCTATGCTGCTATAGGCTAGCATCCTGGTGAACCTTTTCTGCATGAGGGCTGCAACGTTGCCCCATGTCATGGTTATCAGTGCTAGGAAGGCCATTATCTGTGTCCAGTTAAGGGCTGAGAAGGCTGGTGCTAGGTAGGCGGCCAGCCTTATAAAGGCGGCGAAGCCGGCTATCTTCCCTGCAGCAGCCAGCAGGGCTGCCACCATTGGTGGGGCGCCGTCATAGGCGTCGGGTATCCATAGGTGGAATGGGACTATCGCCATCTCGAATCCCAGGCCTGCAAGGAGGAAGATGAACCCTACTGAAAGCATGTCCCTTGCGGACTGCCCCATGAAGCTTAGGCGTGTGAGTATCTGGGGTATGTCTGTGGTGCCCGTTATCCCGTAGATTATTGAGAGGGCGTATATGAGGAGGCCCGTCGACAGCGTGCTTACGACGAAGTACTTCATGGCGGCCTCGCTGGCGAGCGGGGTTTTTCTCAGGGCGACCAGGGCGTATGTTGGGACGCTGAACATGGTTACAGCCACGAATATGAGCAGCACGTCCCTGGAGAACCCGACCACCGTCATCCCCACGACTGAAAGCACTAGCAGCGAGTAGAATGCCTCAGAGTTGACCTTCCCTGAGACCCTCTCAAACGACGCTATGGCTATGAGGAGGCCGACGGTGCTGAAGACCACGGTGAAGAGGTATCCCAGCTTGTCCACTGAGAGGGTTGGTATCGCCCCTCCGGGGAGCAGGCCTGCGACCCCCGCGGTGGAGTAGACGAGCATGGCTAGGAGGGCTGCTATCGCGATGTGTGGCGAGACGTCGGTTCCGAACCTCTCCTTGGAGTATCGCCCGAGGGTGGGTGTTATGAGTCCTAGTAGGCTGGCGATCAGGATCGCGGGCACGGGCGGTTTTAGGATCTGTTCCATCAACACTCATCACCTCAGGAACATGAGGAGGTAGAGGGCTAGGAACGAGAGTCCTATGGCTATCGCGAATATGTACTCCTGGAGGACGCCCAGGTGGATCCTTCTGAGGGCGTTGGAGAACTTTGTGCCTCCCCAGACGAAGGCGTCATTTATCTTGTCGATCACCGCCATTTCAAACCAGGTGTATAGGCCGAAGGCTGTGAGGAGGGTGAAGAGCGGCAGGAACGTGTGGTAGAAGCCGTCTATGATCAGCCTCTCGAAGAACCGCCTCACCCCCCTGGCAACCCACAGTGTGCCATTTATGAAGACCTTGTAGTAGGCCGGGTTGATGTACCACCTATTGTAGAAGAACTTTTGAAGCCCCTTCAGGAGGCCGCTGGCATCGACGAGGGACTTAACGTCAATCCTCCTCGAGATGTAGCCATAGTACCCGAACCCGACGCCGATCAGGAACATGGCGATCGACGACGCCATCGCCACCACATGCGGATCCAGGCCCACCACAGCCTCGGCGGCCTCGAGGTGAACAGCCTCAACAAGGTGTTCGAGGGGCTCTGCAAGGAAGCCGTGGAGCATCTTCTCGAAGCCGAGGGGCGCGGCGATCCCTATTACAAGGGATGAGACGGCCAGTATACTGTAGGGGATCCACATGACCGGAGGCGCTTCATGGATCTCGCCATGATGGTGCTCTATCTCCTCGAGATGGTGGCTCTTCTCACCCCAGAATATCACGCCGAGCATCCTGAACGTGTAGAACGCCGTTATTCCAGCAGTAACGACCCCGAGGACGAAGAGGGGCACCTGGCCGGCCTCAAGGGAGGCTGCTAGGATTGCGTCCTTACTCCAGAAGCCGCTGAAGAACGGCATCCCGGCGAGGCTTAGCCCGGCCAGCATCATCGCCGCCCAGGTGTACTTCATCTTATCCTTGAGGCCTCCCATCTCGTCCATATACCTCGTCTCGGCCGCGTGGATCAGGGCGCCGGCCGCCAGGAAGAGGGAGGCCTTGAATATTGCGTGGCTCATGAGGTGGAAGAGGCCTGAGAAGTAGCCGACTATGAAGTCCGCCATGAGGCCGGCCACGCCGAGTCCCAGCATCATGTAGCCTATCTGGGAGACCGTCGAGTAGGCTAGCACCTTCTTCACCTCCCTCGCGACCATCGCCTGGGTGGCGGCGATGAACGCGGTGAGGGCGCCGATCCAGGCAACAGCCTCGAAGAAAAGTCTAAGCTGCCCGTAGCCCAGAAGGTAGGCAGACATGAAGACTATTGGGGAGAACCTGGCAACGAAGTAGACCCCCGCCTTAACCATCGTGGCCGCGTGGATTAGGGCGCTTACCGAGGTTGGGCCTGTCATTGCGTCGGGGAGCCATTCGTGGAGCGGGAACTGGGCCGACTTCCCAACGGGTCCTCCCAGGATGAGGAGGGCTGCCGGGAGTAGGAAGCCTGCGGCCGCCAGCGCGTGGAGCGGGTCTCCGTGCCCGCTCTCTATGCTGTGGATGAGGGCTTCCTCGATCTTTGAAAGGTTGAATGTTCCTGTGGCGAGGAAGAGGGAGAGTATGCCTATCAGGAAGCCCACGTCGCCGACCCTGGTCATCACGAAGGCCTTCATTCCGGCGTGGCTCGGCGGGTAGGTCATGTCGACCCCAAACACCTTTTTGGGTCTCCCCATCTCGTCGAAGTCCCCAACCCACGCTAGCCTGTTCTCATCGGTGTACCAGAAGCCTATGAGCTGGTAGGAGCAGAGGCCGACGCCCTCCCAAGCTATGAATGTGACGAGGAGGTTGTCGGCCAGTACGAGGAGGAGCATGTTGCCTATGAAGTAGTTCATGAAGAACCAGTACCTCGTCCTGTCCGGGTCGTGGGCCATGTAGCCGAGGCTGTACACCATTATCAGGAAGCTTATCCAGGAAACAACATTGGCCATAAACACGCTCAGCGGATCAACCCTCATAGCAAACGTGACGCCCAGGCTCGGTATCCAGGGGTATTCGAGGACGTGGGGCTCGGTATAGGTGAAGAGCATCAGGGTGGCGGCGAGGGCCGCCAGGAAGCTGAAGACGACCGCCATGTAG
>WAQG01000241.1 GCA_015520395.1 Candidatus Geoarchaeota archaeon | reverse complement strand
TCGCCAGTTATCCGGCCTCTAGGGTCAACTATATCCCTATCAACCCGGATCTTAAGTATTACCCCGCCCTTCTTAACGCTTTCAAAGATCTCCTGAGGCTGCCTTCCGGCCAGGCTGAACACCTGGAACTCGACTGTATCACGGAGATCTGGTCTCATGGGGAGGTCTAGCCAGGCTTTGAGGGTCCATTTTATCTGAACGCCCCTTCCAGAGTAGCTTGGAGGCGCATCGGGGGGTATTGGAAAGCTAAATTCGAACTTGTGGGAGCCGGGGCTAAGAACACCCTCACCGAGAAGATCTAATGTCTTCACATACTTCTCAACATTCTCAACATGACGACTCCTTCCAGACTCGACCTTCAGGGTCTCAACGCATCTAAGTTTTATGTGAAGCCCCCTGTGCCTGAGTTCCTTAGAGGTTCTTACCTCAACCTTCCCATGAATCTTTTCGCCTGGAACATAGCTTAGCCGGGGGAGCAGCAAACTCAACTCCATAGCTGCTTAAAGTAGGGCATGAAATAAGTAAAGAATTTTATGTTTTTGAGGGTATGATAGCGCCCGTGTGGGCTGATGTGACCTGCATTGCATACCTGTAAAGTGCCCCATGCCTAACCTTTGGTGGCGGCGGCTCCCATCTCCTAAGCCTTCTCCTGAGCTCCCTCTTCCCGATCCTCAGATCAAGCCTCCGTCGCCGTATGTCGATCCTTACCCTATCGCCATCCTCCACAACAGCTATGGGACCGCCTGCGGCCGCCTCGGGAGACACGTGCCCTATACACGGCCCACGCGTGGCTCCCGAGAACCTACCGTCGGTGACCAGGGCTGTGTTCTCCCCGAGTCCAAGTGCCATTAATGTCGAGGTGGCCGCGAGCATCTCCCGCATCCCGGGCCCACCTTTGGGCCCCTCATACCTTATCACAACGACGCTTCCAGGCTTCACCTCCCCGTTCATCATCCCCTTTATAGCATCCTCCTCACTGTCGTAGACTACGGCGGGCCCCTCATGCCTAAACATTCTCGGATGGACGGCGGCCGTCTTGACCACAGCCCCCTCAGGGGCCAGGGTTCCCCTCAGAATGGCTATTCCTCCCTCGGGCCTGATGGGTCTATCCAGGGGCCTTATAACCTCATCATCGTAGATCTTAGCCTCCTCGACGATCTCCCTAACAGTCTTGAGGGAGGCTGTTATCAGATCCAGATGCAGCTTGTCTTTAAGCCTCTTCATTATCCCCGGAATACCCCCGGCCCTGTCAAGGTCGAATATCTTGTAAGGCCCTCCGGGCGCCATATGTGCAAGGTGGGGAGTGTCCCTGCTCAGCCTATCGAAATCGTCAAGCTCAAGCTTTACGCCAGCCTCGTAGGCTATGGCCATGAGATGCAGCACGGTGTTTGTCGAACCACCCAGTGCGAGGTCAACCCTTATCGCGTTCTCAAAGGCCTCCCTGGTCATTATGTCCCTAGGCTTGAGATCCCTCTTCAGGAGTTCGATGACCATCTTGCCTGCCTCAAAGGCCATCCTCTGACGCTCTGTGAGCTCGGCTGGCCTTGTAGCCATGTAGGGGAGGGTCATTCCCAGAGCCTCCGTAAGGGCCTGCATACTGTTGGCGGTGAACATGCCACCACAGGCGCCGCACCCGGCAACTGCGATGTCCTCAAGGTACTTAGCCTCCTCCTCGGTTATCTCACCCTTCTTCAGGAGGGCTGGTATCTCGAAAAGCTCGGCGACCGTAATGCTCTTACCCTTATAGCGGCCCCACTGGGGATACCCGGGCCTCATAGGACCGCCGAGCACAAAGATAGATGGGATATTCACCCTTGCGGCCGCCATCAACATGCCAGGCACTATCTTGTCACACGTGCAGAGGAATACTGCGGCGTCAAAGCCGTGTCCCTCGAGCATAAGCTCTATGCTGTCAGCTATGATCTCCCTGCTTGGAAGCGGCGTCCTCATCCCCTCATGGCCCATGGCGATCCCGTCGCATATGGCAATCGTGTTGAACTCTATCGGGGTGCCCCCAGCGGCCCTCACACCAGCCTTGACATATTTTGCAAGGACGTTGAGGTGGATATGCCCGGGCACAACCTCATTCCAGGAGTTAACAACCGCTATGAGTGGCTTTTTGAGATCCTCGTCAGTTAAGCCCGTCGCCTTGAAGAGGCCACGATGAGGATAGCGTTCAGGCCCGTCAACAACCTTACTACTCCTAGGCCTAGGAAGAGACATATCAACCGCCAAGTAGACACACCTGATTCCAACGAAGATAAACATACCGTAACAGACGCTTTTCAGCTAGCCCGGTGGGCTGTTAGGCTATAGGGCCGCTAAAGCTTCCCTAGCCTTCCAGCTCAACGTATATAGCTTTGAGGAGCCGACCTCAACCCTCTCAACGAGGCCCCGGTCGACTAGCCTTCTTAATACACGGTAAGCCTTCACCTTACCTAACCCGGCAGCCCGGCTTATCTCCGTGAGGCTAAGAGGCTCCCCACTCATGGCCAGAACCTCAACCACCCTACCCTCATCATTGGGCATAAAAATCCTAACAACCCCCAACCTGCCTGGAGAGGAGGCCTTCTTAGCTTCCTCCCCAGTCTCGAGGCCTGAAGTTAGGGCCATGAGAAGACCGAAGAGAAATAGGACAAAGTTGCCCGCGGCCGCTCCCAAAGCCATGATGAGCGCGCCAACCCCAGCATAGAGCTTATCAGTAAATTTCCTGGCAGCCATCCCATTACAGAGATACCTTAATGAGCATAGATAAGCCTTTAGGCTGGCTCAGCAT
>WAQG01000240.1 GCA_015520395.1 Candidatus Geoarchaeota archaeon | reverse complement strand
GGGTAGTGGGGCCGGGCCTAGGCCAACGTGTTTGAGGATTGCGCCGAGCGGCAGATCTTAGCAGTGGAGGATGAGCTTGTTCGGAGGGTTGTTGAGGAGGCGCGTTCCCTGGAGTTTCCGGAGGATTGGGTTAAGCCCATTATGATATATCCGGTGCTCGGCCAGAAGACCCTTGAGCTGCTCTACTGGAACTATGTTGATAGCTGTATGGCGGATCTCTGTAGGATAATTGGTGATGTCCCTGAGGGGCTTGTCGACCCTGACCTGTACATCTACCCCTTCCTCAAGGAGGTTGGGAGGGCCTCTAAGATCCCCCTGGGATGGTTGGCAAGAATCTTTATGGCTACTACGAGCTGTCCGTGGCTGCAAATGTCACCAGCGTTGATGAGGTGTCGGGGATTGTTGAGAAGATCCTTAGGGCGGCTAGCGACCCTGATGTGCTCGCCAACCTGAGCCCGGAGAAGCGGGAAATGGCGGCATCGATGAGCCGGGGCCTCACAATCATGGTGATCCTCCACGGGAGGTTTAAGCTGGAGCCCGAATTAAACCCACAGACACCCACCTCAGAAGAAGCCCAGAAGCCCGGCAGCACCCAGGCGGTATACCCACATGAAATACTTGTTGCCACCGTTTTAAGATGCCCGCTGTCTCATCAGCAAGGTCAACACTACTATTGTTAGGGTGGCCACGGCTATGAGCTCGGATACCGGAATCTCTACCCATTTTTCCCCCGTTAATGTTGGACAAACTGGTAGTTGTGTGGTGGCTTGCCGGAAGTCTGGTCTAGAGCTTCTAAATTCTAGGGCTGTTTTTGAGGGGCTGGTGGTGCATGGAGCGTTTTGTCCTGGGTGTCAGGGTTTTGGGTGTGGCATAGATGGATCTATGTTGTTTGGGAGTGGTGTGTCTTTGGGGGGTTTCTGGTTGCTTAGGGGTAAGCGAATATCCATGGTCTGGTTCTGGCAACCTTATAGCCGAGGTTGTTGTACATCTTTATAGCGGCGTCGTAGTCCGTCTCTACGTGGAGGCATGCGTGTGCCCCTGAGTTTACCACCTCTCTTGTTAAGGCTGAGGTTGCGGCTTTGGCGTATCCCCTCCCTCTGTATCTTTTCCTTGTAAACACGCCTCCTAGTATGTGGAGGTCTGGGAGGGTTACGTACCTGGCGGCGACGGAGGCAAGGACGTTGTCGACGATCACGCCGTAGTGGGTGTATTCCTTGAGGATCTCCCTTGCCTCGTCGACGGTTATCTCTATCCCCCTCTCCAGCTCCAAGTCCTTGTATAGGGGTGCATGCTCCTCCCCCAGCTTCACGGCAAGCCTCTCCAGGGGACTGGGCTTGAAGCTCTCCCGGTCGCACAGCATGTCGTGGAACTCCATAACGTCGAACTCTCTGAAGCCGAGCTCCCTAAAGTGGTTTTTGACCATCTCTATGTCGCCGGAAACGCCTTCGTAGAGCTGTATATCCGCCCTCCTGCTCGGGGGAATGCTGATCCCCAGAACCAGGTCGC
Source organism: Candidatus Geoarchaeota archaeon (assembly GCA_015520395.1). GTDB lineage: Archaea > Thermoproteota > Thermoprotei > Gearchaeales > WAQG01 > WAQG01. The sequence continues at coordinate 2,670 of WAQG01000240.1, read as the reverse complement.
GGCTGGGCCTCCATAAATGAACCTCGTAAATGTCCATGATGGTGAACCTGCCACCATGCCACACAAGGGCGTAGGACTCGATGCTGCTGCCCGAGGACGCCACCAAAATCTCAGTCCTGTCGGGCTCCCTCGTAAGATAGTAAACAGCGTAGCAATGGGCTGGCAGGAGATCCCTCCTACAGAGCTCACCCAACTCACGCAACAGCCAGCGCTGGGACATGAGCTCCACACCCCTCAACCTAACGACAGAGCCCATACCACAACCCACTCCCACACGCAGATTTACGACGATTACCAGGAACCCTCACTATTAAGCTTTTCAAATAAATTCTATGGGTGCTGCCGGTGTGGAGAAGATGGTTCTTCTAATTGACTTGGCTTGGCGTCACCTGGCTATAGTCAAAGTTATTATCGCGTTTAGGTAGGATGTTTTTAAGGGGTATGACCGTTGTTTGGACTGTTAAGGTTGCGAATGAGTGGTTTGATGAGTGTGTAGAAAAGGGTTTTGATGATTGTTTTGAGGAAACTTTTAGGAGGTTTGGGCCCTGGATACATAGTGTTAGCTATGCTAGCTGTTTCGAGCTCAGAGATAGGGTCGAAGAGTACCTGGAGATGAGGGGGGTTAGCACGACCGAGTATCTAAAGGTTATTGGGTTTTTCTGCATAGCATTAGAGGAGGAGATAAGCTACGATAAACACCTATATGAACTACTTAGAGAGGCATTGAAGAACGTGGCGGAAACCAGCAAGGAGGAAATAATCAAACTCCATGCCGAATCCCTAATCAAACTCATCATGACAGCTGAGAAGCTTAAAAGCGGAATAACCTGCACAGGATAACCGTCCTGTCAGACTCTCTGTCAGGCCAGTCTCAACCCCCCGTGGATCAATGGCTTCTCCTAGGGTTATTTCCACGCCTCAACCACCAGGCCTCCGGCCCCTTTAAGACCAGCTTGGAGAGGTCTATCCTTCTACGTGAGAACCATAGCACCTCTATTCCAACGATTTCTCCCTTTTCATTATAGTCTACTATTATCCTGGGCTCAACCTGATCAGACTCAGCAATCTTATCATCCCTAAGCTTGATGTACAGAGCGTCCCCAACCCTATCATACTTTATAGTGAACTCGACCGGCAATCCCAACTCCCTAATTACTCTATCCTATCCAGGGACATTTAAGTTATCACCTCAGCTAATCTCACCCCAAACAAAATGTTGAGGTTGGATGTCCTCAAATGGCTCTTATTAGCAATGGAGCCCTATAAGACTATATGTGGTTCCCCTAGCTGAGACCCCCCTGGCGCTCAAGCCCATGTTCATATTTATGACACTGCTGCCGCCCTCCATGATACCGTCCTCCCTATGCATGAGGAAAATATACCCAAACCCATCCAAAGGATCCCCATGCCACAAAATAGCCAAAACCCTAGGAAGCAAAGGCGACCACAAAGAGATCGAAAAATGCGCATAACCGTTAAATCTAGCAAGCATGCACAGACCTGAAACTAGGCCTTACAAATCAGCATCAAACAACTCAAAAACAGCTTTAACCCACAAACACAACAACTAGACGCCCCAACACTATCCAACAAGGGCTTCAAGAAACCACCCTTTGTTCAAAGGACATGGCATCATTAAAGCCTGCCTTATAATGGGGTGCCGCCAAGTTGATGCCCTCCCGTCTTCGGGGAGGAGATTTCCCTGCTGCATAACGGTGATGCATCTAGGCATGATGCAAAAAACAAACCTTCCCTACCGGCTTAACTTGACAGCACCTATTTTATGGAATGGCTAGGATTAATAGTTTCTATGGATTATTGTGTCTTGGTAGGGGAGGTTGTTGTGGAGGGGCTGTTGAGGAGGATTGTTAGTGATCCGCGTGTTATGGCTGGTAAGCCTGTGATTAGGGGTACAAGGATAACTGTTGATATGGTACTTGAGCTTCTAGCCTCGGGTATGAAGCCGGAGGAAATTGCTGAGGACTATAACATAAGCCTCGAGGACATCAAGGCAGCACTGCTCTACGCTGCTAAGGTTCTCGGAAGAGAGGAGATAATAGTTGAAACAAGCTAAGCTTCTTCTCGATGAAAATATTGGGTTGAAGGTGTACCGCGAGCTCCAAAGTCAAGGCTACCATGTACAATCAGTGATTTTAGAGCATAAGGGAGCTTCCGACGAAGAAGTCGTCGAGACCGCTATCAGCCGAGGTAAGATAATAGTGACTATGGATAAGGATTTCGGGTACCTTGCCCAAGCGTATAAGCCGCCCGGAATAGTTATTCTAAGGCTAAAGGATCCAAGGATACCCAACAGGGTCAAGGCCGTTCTAAGAGCATTACAGCTCAAAGAACAACTATATGGCCACATAACAGTAGTAACCGATACAAGAATACGAAAACGGCCAATCACACTAAATACCCCCACTGCCTCTAAGTAGTGCTATCCCGGCGAAGCAGCCACTAACACATCTCCTCGCTTAATCGGAGATATTATCTTCTCTACCAAGCAGGGAATTAACGGGGGGTACGCGGCGGGCCTACCGGGATTTGAACCCTGGAATCCTGGGTTCCGGAGGTTGTTCGGCTCCGCTTTCCCGGTATGTGCATAGTGAAATTTCCTAAAGTATATGTGCTGATTTGACGGTGTTGGGTGGGGGTGCGGTATGAGGG
>WAQG01000239.1 GCA_015520395.1 Candidatus Geoarchaeota archaeon | reverse complement strand
CGACGTGCCTTAAGCCCAGATCCCTCACAGCCCTCGCCAGCCTCTCAGGCTCCCCGGGATCAAGCGGCTCACCCACCCCTCCCCTCTCGATCGGGCAGAATGGGCAAGCCCTTGTGCATACCCGCCCCATTATGGCGAAGGTAACACTCCCCTCGACCCAACACTCATAGAGGTTTGGGCACCTGTCAAGCTCGCAGATCGTGTTGAGACCATACTTCCTTAGGACCCTATAGAATCTCCAAACCTGATCAGCCTTAGATAAGTCGATTCTAACCCTCGGCTTCAACAGCCTCCACCCCAAGGAGCTCTAAAAGCTTGTCTAAAAGGACGCTGCGAACTCTTCCCATGTCGACCCTGTGGCCCAGCTCAGCCTCCATCGAGGTGACACCCATGCCATGGAGGCCGCAGGCAACGATATAGTCGAAGTGCCGGAGGTTTGTGTTGACATTCAGGGCCAGGCCGTGGAGGGTGACGCCCGAGTCGATCTTCAAGCCTATCGCCCCTATCTTCTTACGTCCAACCCAGACTCCGGGGTAACCCTTAAGCCTGCTTGCCCTTATGCTAAACTCGCCAACCGTCCTTATCATCGCCTCCTCAAGGAGCCTAACGTAGCTCCACACATCCAGCTTGTGCTTCTCAAGACTTATTATAGGGTAGACGACCAGCTGGCCCGGGCCATGGTAAAACACGTCGCCGCCCCTATCAATATTAACTATCTCTATACCCTCCCTCCTAGCAGCCTCCAGATTAGTTATATTGCTCATGCTACCCGACTTCCCGATCGTGTAGACCGGGTAGTGCTCAGTAACAATTATTGCCTCCCTAGAAGGATCCTCAACCACCTCCCTATGAACCCTACGCTGAACCTTAAGGGCCTCAAGATACCTGGACAGGCCCAGGTCTATGATCCTCATCTCCACAGCCCTCTACTCGCTCCTAATCAGCATTAACAGGTCGCCTGGGGAAACCTTTTGCCCCTCAGAAACCAGAACCCTCTCCACAACCCCACCGTTAGGGGCCTCAATCACATAGACCGTCTTCTCTGCCTCCACCTCGAGCAAAGGCTCCTTGGCCTCAACCCTGTCGCCCGGCCCCTTAAGAACCGAGACAACCTTTATCTCACCGACATCGCCGAGGTAGGGAAGCCGAACCTCAATCGACATGCCAGGCGATAAAGCACCTACAGAGTATTAAACTTAAGCCGAGGGTCAAGCTGCCTACAGGTTTGGTGGCTCGAGATCCCCCGGCCTTATAGCCCTCCTTGGCTCCGATAGGAGCACTATGTCGGGGATCCTGGGGACGCCGTGATCCGATGAGAGCACTATGTCCACCTTCCTGAAGAACATCCATCCCAAGACCGCCACGCCAGCCAGGTCCCAGAACCTAGTTGGGAGCTCTGAGACCTCCTTAAATCCGGGAAGCATATAGTAGGCCCGCCTGAAAACACCCCTCCTCATATCATACCCTACGTGTATTGAGACAAGCTTCAAGTCTCCCCTCCCGGCCTCAACCAGGAAGTCCTTATAACCAATCTGGTACATCACCCGAAACACCCTGTCCACCTCGTCGAACAACATAACCCCGTGGTCGCCGAGGAGGCTTGAGAGGGAGGCGTAAACAAGAGCCATTTGCCAGGGGTCGAAGTGCGGAGTTGAGAGGCCCCACATCAGGGCGATGTCGTAGCGCTCCGGTTTAAGGTGTCTGTGAAGCTCCGAGGCGTCGCAGACCAGAGTCTCAACCTCAACACCACTCACCCCCTTTAACCAGTCGTGGACAACCCTGAGATCCTCAGCCCTCACATCACTAATGGTTAAGTAGACCTTGTAGCCGAGCTCGGCCAAAACCTTTGAAAAGGCGGCGCCACCTATCCCGGTGCCAGCCGCAACCTCAACCACCCAGACCTCATCCATCCCCTTAAGGAACCGGAGGAACTGATGGTTGTCGACAAGGTATCTGAAGACTTCCTGGGCTGCCTCGAACCGTCTGACAGCCGCAGGCTCGTCGGGATACATAGGCCACAACTTAAGCCTGTAAAGCTCCTCCAACCCACCCATAGCTCCCAGATCTGAGATCTACATTATAAAATTAATGATGGGGCCGAGGAGCAGCTATCCCGAGAGCTCCGTTTGTCCGTCCTTCTTGGAGGCGTAGTACCTGCACACTCCCCTCACGGGACACTCTCCACATAGTGGGTTTTTCGGCCTGCAGACGGTTTGCCCAAAGGCGACGAAGGTCTTGTTCACCCTGTGCTTATACCTCTCCGGAACCAGCCTCTCCAGGGCCCTGTCCGTCTCCTCAGGCCTCCTACTCTTAACGATACCAAGCCTGTTAGAGATCCTGTGAACGTGAGTATCGACGGCTATGAGGGGCTTCCCGTAGGCCTCGTTGAGAACGAGCTTAGCTATCTTGACGCCAACCCCCCTAATCTCTAGGAGTTTCTCCAAACTGTCCGGAACCCTTCCCCTATACCTCTCAACAATCATCCTAGCTGCCTCCACCAGGTTCCTCGCCTTCTCCCTGTAGAAACCGATGCCCCTGAGAAGTTCCTCCAGCTCGCCAGGATCCATCGAGGCGATGTCCTCAAAGCTTTCAACCCGCTGGAAAAGCCTTTTAACAACCCTAATGGTGGTCTCGTCCCTCGTCCGACTGCTCAGAAAGGCGAAAACAAATATCCTGAAGGGGTCACCACCCAAAACCCTCTCCTTCCTATAGACGGGCGCCCCCCTCCTCCTAGCCTCAGCCTCCATCGAGTCGAGAAGCCAGCCCCAGTCAAACATAAGGAAGTTGGGTGAATCAGAGATATAAATACCAGTCGCCTACCAGCGCCACACCAGGACGCCTTACCAACATCACATAAACTGCAGGCTTCATGGAAGGCCCTATTAATGGCGAAACCAGCTTCCGACTTCTAAGAGTCATGGGCGGCTCCGCCCGCACCCCTCTTGATGTTTGAGGCGTATTGAAATATTGTGGCGATTATGTGTTTTATTCCGAGCCTGAAGTCCTCTATTCTTATGTTCTCGTTGGGGGCATGGACCTTGGACTCATAGTAGCCGACGCCCGCCGAGGACATCGGTATCCCGAGCAGCTCCGTGAAGTAGTACATTGGGCCTGAGCCAGCCATCATTGGGAGTATCGCGGGCCTAACCCCATAAACCCTCTCAGCTGCAGTTACGGTCGCCTCCACTATGGGATCATCCGGAGGTGTCCTCGCCGGAGGCTCCAATCCATGCTCGATTATCTCCACGTCGCCATACCCTATCTCCACGAGGTAGTCCTTCAACAGTTTTATCACGCGTTCAGGCCTCTGCCTGGGAACCAGCCTGAAATCTATCTTGGCCATAGCCTCGGCGGGTATAACCGTCTTCGAGCCTGGGCCCGTGTAACCAGCTAGCATGCCGTCCACCGTGAGGGCTGGCTCCATGTAAAGGCGTCTGGCGGCATCGAGTCCCCGGGCGCCCCCCAGTAGGCGATCCACGCCGAAGAGGGTCATCAGGTCTTTCTCATCGAAGTCGAGGGCTTCTAGCAGCTTTAGATCCTGGGGTGTTGGCGGCTCAACGTCGTCGTAGAACCCTGGGATTAATATGTTTCCCCCCTCGTCCCTCAGCTTTGACAGCAGATGTATTAGCCTCCAGGCGGCGTTTGGGAGGAGGGGTGCTAGTGACGAGTGGGCGTCCGTCTTCAAGGACTTAACCCTAAGTTCGAGGTAGACGATCCCCTTAAGGCCCAGATATATTAATAGCTGCCCCCTCCTATTCCTATAGGCCGTCTCCCAAAGCCCTCCATCGGCCCTGAAGAGCTCGCCATACCTCTCAACAT
>WAQG01000238.1 GCA_015520395.1 Candidatus Geoarchaeota archaeon | reverse complement strand
GGTCTACATAGGGAGCCACTGCCCGGCCCTCGAACTCCTGTTCGAGCTTGCCGGAAGGCCCGCTGTAAAGGTTATAAACGTTGGATCCACGGCGGGCTGGAGGGCGGCGGTTCGGGGGGAGGCCGACATAGCCGGCACACACCTCCTCGACGAGGAGACGGGAACCTACAACGAGCCGTTCCTCGACCGGTTTGGGGCGAGGGGCAGAGTTGTCCTGGTGAGGGGCTATGCCAGGCTTCAGGGGTTCCTCGTGGCGAGGGGTAATCCAAAGGGGATAAGGGGCTTCGAAGACCTCCTGAGGGAGGATGTGAGGATGGTGAACAGGGTTAAGGGCTCGGGCACCCGGATCCTAATAGACCTGAAGCTAAGGGAGATCGCAGCGAGGAGGGGCGTCCCGTTCGAGGAGTTGACGGCGAGGATAAAGGGGTATGACTATGAGGCAAAGACCCACTCGGCCGTTGCTGCAGCCGTGGCCCAGGGAAGGGCCGACGTGGGGGTCTCCCTACTATACTATGCAAAGCTCTACAATCTCGACTTCATACCCATAGGTGAGGAGACATTCGACCTCCTCATACCCAAGGACAGGCTGGAGAAGCCAGCAGTAAGGAGGGTGCTAGAAGCGCTGAGGTCAGGGGAGTTCAGAGACGCGTTAAAGGAAAGGCTCCCCGGCTACAGAACCCTAAAAAACACAGGAAAACCCATAAGCTCATAAGTGCCGATCATAGGCAGAGACTGCTAAAATGTAGTCGCCTAGGACCACAACCGCTAGTGCTGAGGTAGAATCAACCCAGAACAACCTGCCGAAGCCTATGGGTGCCGGAGAAGGTAGATGAGTTCTCATAACGTTTACTGCATCACATTTATACTCTACCATGTTAAATATTAAAATATGGTGCTGTAGATGGGTTTTAAGGCTGGAGTATTTTTAACCCCCTTGATTCTTATAGCTATGATTCTCGTACAGTCTCTGATTGGTGCCAGCATCAATGTTGTGTCCGGGGAGGTTGTTGGCGAGAGGATAGATTTAGGTTGGGGAGCCTCCCTTGAGGTCTATGGCAGGATCTTCATCTACACGCCTCCCAAACCACTCTACATCTACAGCTTGGATGGGGTGAGGATAGCCGTCCGCGAGGATCTGATACCACTTTTTGGGAAGACATGGCCGGATGGGAGAATCTGGTACCTAATCGGCGAGCTGCTTAAGGCGCGTGGCGGCGTCGGAGATGCTGGCTATGGAATCTCGGAACTTTGGAGTGTGGGTAACGAGGTGGCGAGTTTCCTTGGGAAACACGGCATTAAGCAGTACGGGTTTATCCCGAGTTGCTACAACAACTGGTGGCCTGAGGAGCAGTGGCCGCCACCAGAGCAGGAGTTGTTCGTGTACTACTGCTACGGAGGAGGACTTGATAGGCGGTTTCAGGGCCTTGAAGTGCTGGTTCATAGGAGCGCCCTCGATGCCGTCAGGAAGATCATACATGAGGCGCCCGGCTTCCCCAACTCCCCGTGGGGCTTAGGATTTCTGATCCTGAGGGCTGTCGATCTAAGGCAGCCTGAGGGGCTAAGACCTCCGAGCATAGGACTATTAAAAAAGGCCTCCCAACCCATCATGGATCACACCAAGGAAGTGCTTAGGGAGATCGAGGCCGAGCTTGGCCTTGGGGCCCAGTGGAATAGGCCGGATGTGAACTTCTGCAGCATTGGCTGGGGTGTCACCGGGGTTGGCTCAATTTTCGATATCTGGCTCTGCTATAAGAACATCGACAGCTACGAGGAGTATAGGGCTGTAAGGGAATGGCTGATAGAGATTGGCAAGACCGCTGCAGAGAAGCTTGCAAAGAGGCTCCTAACCATAGGGTATGTGAGGGACGAGGCTAAAAGGTTTGTGGAGGAGGACGGCGAACTGGGCATAGACCTGATCCTAGTCCCGCTCCCAAAACCAATCACCCCGACCATAATCGTCACCTATAAGCCAACACAGAATTCCAAACCAGCTCCAACTGAAGATACAATCACCACAACCCAGGCAACAACTAGTACAAACCACACTATAGCCCAGAACAGGGACAAGCGACCAGAGGCAAGCCAGGCTAGCACCCTACACCCATTCCTAGCAATCCTAACCGCCGCAATATCAATACTAGCCACCGCAAGCATCCTGATAACAGCAAAGCTGCTCAGAAGAAAGAACCAGTAACAAAACCCACCCAGCTCTAATCACATTTTAAGGCAACCACTGCTCAACGAAACCTAAATCACCCAGACAGCAAGATCCTCCATCCTCCACAAATATTCCAGTTTCAGACACCGAACCCACTATGAAGCCACAAACCATGTACATCCCCACCAGAAATCTGAGGGACTCAAAAGACCCTTGGAAAAGTGG
>WAQG01000237.1 GCA_015520395.1 Candidatus Geoarchaeota archaeon | reverse complement strand
TAACTCGATCGTATATTGACCGACGAGCTTTTCAGCTTTACCAGCCTGAATACAGTTAATTATTGCGGACGAATCAAAGATCTTATCGTTCATTTCTTATCTCCCTGATCAATTTAACAGTCTCTTTAGGCTTGGTAAGGAGTGGTCTTATATCTTCTAAATCCTTCAGCAATTTCTCCAGTTTTTTCTTCCTAACTTCCTCTTCTAGAGCCCGCCTTATCACTTCCGAAGGCCTTATTTTGAGGGCTCTCATCTCGTCTCTCAGCTCCTTCGGTATCTTTGCGGAAACGGTTACATGTTTACCCAAATTTACCACCTAATATACTACCAATCAAGTAATATAAATTTTTACTACTTCAAAGGGAGGCTTGATAAGTTGGCCACCCCTACCTGGGCGCTGCATTCATGCCGTATGGAGCCTGTGGGCGGTCTAACCTCTCGGCAAGCTTTAAAGGGGAGGATAGCGTTTACGGGATGGAGGCGAGGATCGAGTCCAAGAGAACCTTGGACGGGTATATTCAGGGCTTTCCGGAGAATGGGTTTAGGGCTTCTTATATAGGACCCCCCGACTTCAGGCGCGGATCAAGATGGTGTGGGAGACAGTAAACCGTATTACCAGGACAGAACCCTCTATATGTGGCCACACTACGAAACAAGTCTAAACCAAAGAATCGTTATATATGCTCAAAACGTGAAAGTATGCTTCCAGAAAGCTTCTAACATCAAAGATAACCCAGAACACCAAACAAAAGCTATATTGGCCTCTCACACTTAGGCCCCTATGCTGGGCCCCAAAGACCTAGAGGGGTATGTTAGAGCCCGGGGGATAAAGGGAGAGTTCGTGAGGCTGAAGCCTGGGGAGGCCAAGACCTCTGCGGCTGCGGCCAGGGCCATGGGCTGTCAGCTGGGCCAGATCGCCAAGAGCATTCTGTTGATGGGGGCGAGGAGCCGGGTTCTGGTGGTCACGTCGGGAGATAGGAGGGTGAATATAAGAAAGGTGGGTGAGTTAGTGGGTGAGAAGCTCAGGCTAGCCAAGCCGGATGAGGTCTTAGAGGAGACGGGGTTCCCTGTGGGCGGGCTCCCACCATTCGGCCATAAGCAGAGGATCAGGGTTATCGTCGATCCATCCGTTAGGAGGTTTAAGTACGTCTACACTTCGGGAGGCTCCGAGGACACGTTGATGAAGATAGATGTTGAGGAGCTGGTAAGGGCCTGCTCAGCTGAGGTCCTAGAGGTCTCAGAGTAGGGTGCTCGAAACGTTAATACCCTACCTGGAGCCCTACCTCCCCAGATCCTCCTGGAGCAGAGTACCTGACACGCTTCTGCCTAGGAGCCTGCTACCATCCACCAATTAGCTTGCTGGGAAGTCCCGATATACAGGTTGAGAGCTAGTGGAGAGAGGGGCTTAAGTCAGGGGCAGGGGCTGAGGAGGCTCCTCATCCGGCTTCAGGACCTCCAGGATTTTTACATAATCCTTAGTAAAGAGTTCTTCAAACCTAGCTAGATATTTAGCTGAGGGAGATAGGCCGCCTTGATGTTCGTGTCCTCGATTTTCTGGCAGAGGTCTTTGTCCGCTGTAATCAGTGTTGCGTCGAGCTCTTGAGCTAAGGTTATGTAAATGGCGTCGTAGACCGTGACCCCGTATTCGATTGCCTGCTTAAGTGAGGCTTCGAGGGCTTTCCAGCCGGGTTCATGATAGCTCAACTCTATCTGAGAGAAAATTCTAGAAAGCCTGTAAGCGTTTTCAGCCGTGATGATTTTTCTTGATACATAGGTTCTTAAAGCATTGTGGACTTCATATTTCAGGATGAGTGGCGCGTGAAGTTCGGTAACTCCCTCGGCAAGCATTTTCAAAAGCTTTAGAGCTTGTTGAGAGTATTCTTCTGGTATTAGCCACTTGACCGCTACTGAAGCGTCTACTACTAGAGTCATTAATCCCCTCTAATTTCCCTTATGATTCTAGCGGCATGGTCTCCGGGAATTCCACCGATATCCTGGCGGACTTCTTCAAGCGCTCTAAGAGACGCCTTAACCTTCTCCTCCCTCAATCTCCTTTCCAAGAATCTCCTAACCTCCTCCGCAACATCCACCCCAAGCTCCTCAAGTTCCCTCTTTATCCGTTCCGGCACCCTCACGCCTATGACAACACTCATGTTAACAATTTATGTTAACAATTATATAAGCATTGTCATTCATACCTACTCCAACCTCCGAATAAGTGAGGCAAGGGCCATCTCAGTTGACATCCACTAGCGTGTATACACTGTATCATGCCGATTGTGAAACTTTTAATACATGTTAAACATGTATACAATTAGTGACTAGTATGAATATAACGGTTAGGGGCGTGGATGAGGAGGTCTTTAGGCGGTTTAAGGCTAGGGCTGTGGAAGAGGGTATGAGGCTGGGAGAGGCCTTGACGCAGGCCATGGAGATG
>WAQG01000236.1 GCA_015520395.1 Candidatus Geoarchaeota archaeon | reverse complement strand
CCTCTATATGGCCCTTGTGATCCCGGCCGACGCGATATTCACCTACTACTCCATACTCATGGTCAGGGATCCATCCCCAAAGAGGGCTGTTAAGGTAAAAAAGATGTATCTCTACGGCATGCTGATAGCCCTAATAGCGTTTATAGCCGGGCGGCTCACGCCCCCGAGCTAAACTTCTCGACAAGCTCCTTAGCCTTCGCGAAACTTATCGTCCCCTCCCTTATCATCTCCTCCGCCACCAGGTCGATGAGCTCCCCTGTCGCCCCTGCCATCACGGCCAGGTTCCTGGCATGCAGCCTCATGTGCCCCCTCTGTATCCCCTCGGTGGCCAAAGCCCTTAATGCGGCGAAGTTCTGGGCGAGCCCAACCGCCCCCATGACCTCGGCAAGCTCGTTAGCAGTCTTTACACCGAGTATCTTTAGGGCTAGCCTGGCGATGGGATGAACCTTTGTGGCACCCCCAACTATGCCGACGGGCATCGGCATCTCCAGGGTTCCAACGAGGTTTCCGTCAGCGTCCTTCTCCCACGTTGTGAGCGGCCTGTAGACGCCCGTCCTGGCGGCATAGGAGTGGGCTCCGGCCTCAAGGGCCCTGTGGTCCTGCCCTGTGGCGAGCGCCACCGCGATCACCCCATTCATTATCCCCTTGTTGTGGGTTGCCGCCCTGTATGGGTCAGCTGCGGCAAACGCCCAGGCTGCGACGATGCCGTCCACCACCTCCTCTCCCCCGATATCCTCCTTGTAGACCTTCACCCACGCCCTAACCAGCCTCCTGTCGGCCAGGTTCGAAATTATCCTTAGGTACACCCTCCCGCCAGTCACCCTCTCTATAAGCGGCGCGACCTTCTCGGCCATGGTGTTGACGGCGTTGGCCCCCATCGCATCCCTCACGTCTACGAGGAGGTGGACTATGAGCATAGGGCCTATGGGCGAGTCGATCACCCTTGCCTCGACGTCCTTGGCGCCGCCCCCAAGCTTAACCAGTATCGGATCCTGCTTGTTGGCGAGCTCCAGGATCTCATCCTTATGCTCCAGAACCTTCATCTTCGCGTACCAGGGGTTCCTGAGCTCGACCACCTGTATCTGCCCGATCATCACAGGCTCTGTCGCCCTGGCCTTGATCCCCCCATCCCTCCTCATAACCCTGGCAGCGTTGCTCGCGGCTGCAACCACCGAAGACTCCTCTATAACCATCGGAACCATGTAGTCCCTCCCATTAATCTTGAAGTTCACAGCCACAGCAAACGGATAAGCCATAGCCCCCACAACATTCTCAATCATCACATCAGCCGTCTTAGGATCCAGGTTCCCCCAACGCGTCAGAAGCTCAACATCCTCATCACTGAGACCAGCGAACTCCTTAAGTATCCGCACCCTCTCCTCCAACGGCCTCTTATAAAAGCCCGGAATCCTCGAACTCCTCTCACCCATTAAGCGCACCTCAAAGCCAAATCAAAGTCACACTTATATAAACAATAGGCAGCCTGCCCTCAACGATAGTCAATCGCCTAACATATAATAACCATAAGCCTATACACAACCATCGAGAAGCCTTAAGAGAAGCTTTCAGAGCCTTGGCTCTCCAAAGTAGTATAAACATCATATTTTAGGCGATCATTTTAGGGTGTGGGTGGTCCCCCGGGTGGGATTTGAACCCACGACCCTCCGGTTTCCGCTGACCCGGGGTCATCGTGGGCGGGACGCCCTCTCGCCCCGGGCGGGAACCTACAGCCGGATGCTCTTCCAAGCTGAGCTACCGGGGGCCCCACATCCTATTTTAAAAGGTGTGAAATATATTCTTGGCGCTGTCCTCAGCCCGTCACCCCTACGCTGGTTTCATACCTTCGCCTGGGGCCCTGGTGTGGTGGCCTGTGGGGTTTGGGTGTGTCTGGGGGATGTATATATTGGGTGGCTTGGTTATGTTGGGTGTGGCAAGCTACCGTGTTTTTGATAGGCTTTGGAGGCGTTACGACCTGTGGTACTATGAGAACCCCCTGCTGGCGGAGTCTGAGGTTATGGCGGTTTCGCGGTTGGTTCGTCTGAGGCCTGTTCTTGAGGTTGGGGTTGGGACTGGGTTTTTTGCTTGGAGGTTGGGCTTTGAGGTTGGGGTTGACCCCAGCCTTGGGATGCTTAGGGTGGCTAGGGG
>WAQG01000235.1 GCA_015520395.1 Candidatus Geoarchaeota archaeon | reverse complement strand
GGCTAGATACCTGTAGTATGGCTCTGTTAGTGGCAGTGGCTTGAGCATTGTCACCTCGTAGCGGTCTATCTTGAACCCATAGGCTGTTGAGTTGTCGGTCACGAGACGTATGTAGGCCATGTCGCCTGGTACGGTTACCCACTGGTCAACCCATAGGTTAGGGCCAGCCTCGCCGGTATAGACGGTTATTGTGCTGAATGTTTCGTCGTATATTGCTAGTACTGAGAACGGGTAGGGTGCAGGATAACCATTTAGCTCTATCTTCTCGAAGTGGATACGTATCTGCTGTGCTCCTGGATAAGTGATCGTCCACCACCTGTCGATCAAAGGCTCATATGGATGCGCCGACTCAATGACCGTGTTGATCCCTATTACGACCGTCTGCTTGTCAGGCCACTCGTCTGAGAGGTATCTTACATCGGCGCCGAGGGACTCAAGGTCGGAGAACCAATCGGAGAATGATGCGGCGTCCGAGGTTATGTCATCGACCAGTATCTTCCAGCCCTCCAAGGGCCTGTAGGTTTCGGGTGGAAGGCTTATGTTCCGGCTATCGGTCCAGTAGGGCGGCGGTATTGTGAAGTCCTCGACCATCGGCGAGTTGGCAAGTATCTTGTAGGCCTTCTCGGCGTTAACCCTGCCAGCACCGCTCAGGGCTGGATCTTCAAACCCGTACTCCTTATATGGAATCCCGCTAAGCGTATCAATCATGTCGGCACCCTTAATCAGGGCAGCCTTAATTGCAGCTGGAGTGGCTCCTGGGAATGCCTGCAGCAGGTCTGCAACGACGCCCGCAACAACAGGCGCGCTCATCGAGGTACCGCTGTAAGTCACATACATCGTCCCGCTGAGGCTGAAATCATAGCAGCCAGCGTCGACACAGTCAAAGTCGTACTCGATCCTTGGGTTCTGCTCCTCGAAGAACGGGTTAGCAGCTGCAATCAGGTAACCTGGCGCGATGACGTCGGGTTTAGCTCTGTGTGGGCTAAGGAAGCTTGGCGCAGGGATAATGTCAGTGCCGTGCTGATCGTAAGGCTCGCTCAGCATCACTGGGCCCTTAGAGCCCCACCAGACGAGCTTGTCCTCAAGGGTTGACCACAGCCAGCCCTTAGCAAATGAGATCCCTACCGAGATAACGCTTGGCGAGTTGCTTGGCCAGTTGGTTGTGCCGACTGTTGGACCGTCGTTTCCGGCGGCCCACACAACGACAACGCCACACTGGGTTGCCCACTCAGCTACAACATACATTGGGTAGACAAAGGCTCCATGGCCTACGTAGCCCCAGCTGTTGCTTATGACGTCGGCGCCCTTCTTGACGGCCTCAACGAAGGCTGCCACGAAGTGGTAGGTTGTGGCTGGCTCGGGTGAGGATAGCGACCACAGCTTGAACATCATTATGTAGGCGTCTGGAGCCATTCCTATTTCCTCGCCGGGCGGGAGCGTCCACCTTCTATAGGTAAATGTGTCGAAGTCTAGGTACCAGGTCTCACCGCTGCCTCTTCCAGAGGCGGCTGCTATTGATGCAACATGGGTGCCATGGCCATACTCGTCCTCGATGTCGGCCATCGAGAATGGGCTCCACCAATATATGATCTTGCTCCTGCCATCCGGGAAGAAGAAGTCTGGATGCCTTGGATTTATTCCAGTGTCGACAAACGCTATTACAACGCCCTTACCGGTATAGCCAAGCTTCCATAGGTAGTCGGCCTTAACCGTTGAGGCAACCATCCTCAGAGTAGCTAGGAATGAGTAGGGTGCCCAGCCGGGCAGCCCCTCAGGAGTCACGCTCGCCCTTGTTATTCCAGCCTTTCTAACCTCGGCCTTCACTGCCTCAATGTCGATCGTATCTATACCCATGTGGAACCTGTCCTTCCACCAGAGCAGGGCATCATCTGTTATCCTCTCATTGTAAACTATCATTTTTACCCAGCTGTAGCTTGCAAGCTCGTCTATAACCTTTCTATCGGCCGGAAGCTCAACACCCGCCAACGGAACATACTGGAGAACCTCGCTTGTGTACTCAAGGAGCTTGGCTCCTGGAGGTAGGACGCTGAGGAGCTTGTGCCTAGCTCCCCAGTCAACCATTATTATAACCTCAACGGTTTCGGCTCCGGACTCTATTGCGGCATAGATCTTGGGGTCAACCTTACCGAAGTCGGGTTGCTTCGGCAGTTTTATGTTGAGCTGATCCCAAGGCTTGGCCTTGGGCTTTCCAAGCTTAGATGGGGGCGTCGCTAGTGCGGACGCCATTGGGGTCATAACTGGCAGTAGAATTACTAGTGCCAGTAGTAGCGATATTAGGGCATATGTCTTACGCGACATCATATCCACCTCATCCACCTAATACCAAACAGCCGCATGCGTGATTACATCCTATCTCATTTTAAAGGTTCTCCGGAGAATAGGTATTCGGATTTCTTGAATCCAGCAATTTGAACATTCATTGATCATCTAAGCACGTTCAGAAAGGCAGCCAGCTTACGTTTTCGTAGCGGAAAGTATTTAGGTGTATCCTTAGTAGAGGTTTAGGAAGGGCTATGGATGGCGAGCTTAAGTATGACGTTGTCATAGTTGGTGGTGGGCCAGGTGGCCTTACGGCAGCTAGATACGCTGTAAAAAAAGGTGTAAGCGTGCTCCTCATCGAGAAGGAGAGAAGATTCGGGGTTAAGCCGTGTGGAGAGGGTGTTCCAGACTGGGTTTTAAGGACGATGAAGCTTAAGCCAGACCCGAGGTTCATAGACCTGGAGGTCGAGGGAGCATGGCTCTTCCCACCCGATACATCAAAAGGTTTCTATGTTTCTAAGAGTGAAGCTGAGGTGCTCACAGGCTACATAGTTGAGAAGCCGGTTATGCTTAGGCTTCTGGCCAGCGAGGCCGCTAAGGAGGGGGTCGATATAATGATGGGTGCTAAGGTGGTTGGCGTCCTCAGAGAGGGAGGCAGGGTTGTGGGGGTGAGGGTGAGGAAGGAGGGCAAAACCATCCTGGTAAGGTCGGGCGTGTTGCTGGGGTGTGATGGTGCCAGGTCCCTGATAGCCAGGGAGGTTTTTGGGGGCTGGAGGCGCGAGCTTGTTCCGGCCCTTCAGTACAAGATGGCGAATGTGAAGCTTGAGGATGAGAAGTCTATACAGATCTATTTTGGCTGGAAGTTCGCCCCGCTCGGCTATCTCTGGGTGTTTCCTAAGGGGGATGGGGTGGCTAATGTGGGGCTTGGTGTCAGAGGAGCGGAGCTTAAGCCGTACCTTGACAAATTCATAAAAGACCATCCTGAGATGTTCGGGAAGGCTCAGATAGTTGAGATTGGGGGTGGGGTCGTGGATGTTGCAGGGCCCCCAAAAAGGATAGTTGATGATGGCGTGGCGCTATGTGGCGAGGCTGCGGGCCACGTCGTGCCAATAACCGGGGAGGGTATAGGCCCCTCGGCGACTGCCGGGAGTATAGCTGGTGAAGTTGCGGCGGAGGCCGTGCTTGAAGGGGACGTTTCTCGGAAAAGGTTGGAGGAGTATCCTAGGCGGATGAATAGTCATATCTATGGGGCTAGGATCAGGGTGGGGCTCGCCGCCCGACTAGCATTTGAAGGGATAAGCGACCGTGAAATAACCGATGTGTTCTCCATCCTTAGCAAGAAGGACTTTGTAAATGTCTTCCATGGAAGGGGTCTGAAGGAGATAGGGTTAAAGTTGCTGAGACACCCTATATTAGCAGCTAAGGTTGCCAGGAAGCTGGTGTTGAGATAAATGTCGGAGCACGTAGAACCTGAGAAGGTCGACAGGCTAATAGCCGAGACGCTGCTGAGGCAGCGGAGAATAATACTCCGTCACCTACTTAACCATGTGGGCTACAAGGAGCCAAAGCGACTCTATGAGGCCGCCCGACACCTGATCCTCGCCGGAGGCAAGCTCCTGAGACCAGCATTAATGGTGTTGAGTTGTCAGGCCGTTGGGGGTGATCCCGAGCTGGCCTACTTCGCCTCCCCCGGTGCTGAGCTGGGGCACGTCGCCAGCCTGATCCATGACGACATAATAGATCAGGATGAGGTTAGAAGAGGTGTCCCGGCGGTTCATGTCAAGTATGGGGTACCCATGGCGATCCTGGCTGGCGACCTGCTCATCGTTAAGAGCTTTCAGATGCTGGTTAGGCTAGTTAAGGAGAAAAACTTTCCGCCTGACAGGGCCATAAGGCTACTCGACCTCTCATGCAGGCTCGGGATAGACCTGGCGGAGGGTGAGACGATGGATCTGGAGTTCCTGGAGAGAGTCGATGTAAGCATCCAGGAGTATCTTAAGATGATAGAGCTTAAGACTGCAAGGGCCTTTGAGACCGGGATGATGGGCGGCGCGATCCTCTGCGGGGGAAGCGAGGAGGAAATCCAAGCCTTAGGGAGATACGGCCTCTATCTCGGCATGGCGTTCCAGATACAAGATGACTACCTGGGATCCCTGGGCGACGAAAAGGTTCTTGGAAAGCCCGTTAGCGACATACTAAGGGGACGCAGGAACTTTCTCATAATCTACGCGCTCAACCATGCTGGCGGGGAGGATAAAGAGGAGCTCATAGGCATGCTTACTGGAAAAAGATCAGTAGATGTTGCCAGGCTGAGGGAGATACTTGAGAAGTGCGGGGCTGTGAGGGAGGCCAGAAGGCTAGTAGAATACTATACAGAAAAGGCGATCGAATCACTTAAACCCGTGAGAGAAACACCGGTAAAATACATATTAATAGGACTAGCAAGATACCTTAAGACCAGGGTCAAATAAATAGGTTTTTAGCTCGGCCTTATTAGGGATAGGGCTATTTTAATAAATATAATGACTGCAATCAACACGAGTATTGCTATCAGTGAGGCATTGACATATTTAGCGGGCAGGCCTGGTATCTCCACCAGTCTAGGTATTGTGACCGTGTTTCCACCTATATTCATTTCCATCGGTTCCTCCCAGGATAGCTCAACCCATTTGAACATGTAGTCCAGCTCGGGGCTGTATATAATAAGTATCTCAGGCTCGTCTCCCGTTCTAGTGGGCATCGTGAATGTTAAGGTAAGCGTTTTTGCCTCTCCGGGCTTAAGGGTTATTGATGTAGAGGCTATGCTTCTAGCCTTCTCCAAGTTTATGCTCCCGTAGAGGAGCTGGATTGTGAATTTGAGTGTAAGGCTTTTTGCCTTAGATCTTATTTTTATCTCCAGACTCTTAATCTCCCCTGGTTTACCAGTGATTATAAGTGGGGCGACGCTGTAATCAAAATCGATGTCGTCACTAAAGATGCGGCTCATGACGGTAACAAAGCCCTCGCCATGCGCTATGAGATAAACATTTACTCTCCTTGAGTTATGGAAGTCAGGCTCTTCTATCATGAAGTCTAAACTCCCTGTCGGAGAGACATTGGCCTCTCTATACTCTATCAATTTACCCCTTACTACGTCTCCCGGATCATAGAGGAGGAACGGTAATTCCCTTATTTTGTCGCCAAGCCCTATCTTAACGACTATTAACTTTGGCCTATCGATATAGCCAAAGGGATCTATGGGACTCATCGTTACATTGTACTTCACGCCAGTCTGGCCACTTGCAACCATTACAAACGGGGTTCTGTTAAATGGCGCTATAACGATGAGGTATGCCCGAGTGTCCCTGCCCTTAAATACATCGGACTCCCCAAGCTCATCAAACTTCACAACCCCCTCAGACACCTCGCCAGCACACTCAAGGTATATCCTCATCTCAGCAACCCTCACCGCCTCTTCACCATTGTTGTAGACGACAAGCCTTATCTGAGGCGTCCTGTTGAGGTTATGAAGCCTATTTATCATGGTTGCGCTCGTCACGCTTAATCCCGGCTCTTCCTCAAATACAAAGTCCTCTCTCACGATTAGCCTGCTTGGATCCACCATGAAGACGTAGCCTTTATGCCATTGCGGCCCTTTTAGAAGCGTTGCCTTTCCAGAGAGCAACGTATTGGAAGTTTGAAGGATGCTTCCTACTACTGAGGGGTCATAGACCCTGAACCCCACCACCTTATAGCCTAGGTTATATTCATCCTTAGACCTGAACACAACCTTCCACTCACCTACGGACGGAACCTCATTAAGGGTAAAGTTCTCATAAAACACATTTACCCTTATCCTTTCACCATTCCGTTCAACCTCCCTCGCCTCCTTCGGCTCCATCCTACCCCACTTCCACCTACCATTGCCACTTAGTATCTCGTAATCGGTG
Source organism: Candidatus Geoarchaeota archaeon (assembly GCA_015520395.1). Lineage (GTDB taxonomy): Archaea > Thermoproteota > Thermoprotei > Gearchaeales > WAQG01 > WAQG01. The sequence continues at coordinate 3,311 of WAQG01000235.1, read as the reverse complement.
TAGTTGAGGGGATTAACGGCATATATGAAGAAAAGTTGACCCTTTTGAAGCACTTCTGCCGTCTGATTCAAGATATTACGGACGCCTGCCTCTAAAATGTAGTTCTCTGAAGTGACAAGCAGGGTTAACCTGACGTTAGCGGTCAGGCCGAACGGGTTGGACCTTCTTAAAACATTGAACTTGTAGAACTTACCCTCATACTCTATCTCCTCGACGCCGAAACTCCACCCTTCAACGTTGATCTCCTTGCCCGTATCGGTCTTTAGGAGTTTTAAGAACTTATAATAGGAGATGAAATATATCGAAACAGTAACTCTGCTCCATTGAGACGCATCATACCTGATTGGCTGAAGCTTGAACCTATGTATCACCCTTGACTCGTTATGGGGATCTATGAACATTTCGTGAGAAATAGCCACGGACGGTGCCCTAACAACCTTAAAGCTAGGCGGGTTAAGGGATAAAACTAGATGGCCCCCCTCACCACCCTCGTATCTTATCGACACCTCTATAACCACCCTCTTCTCAACCTCGAACCCCGGCTCTGGGGGTGGAGGTATCTTGGCAAAACTCGTCACGTCTGCCTCAACCTCCATAGAGCCATCCTCTGTTACCTTCCCGAAACGGTCAGTTATGGGGACGCCTTGGGGCCTCTCCTTGCTTAAATAGTAGACGGTAATCGCCAGTATACACTTACTATTCTTTATGCTCCAGCTCATCCTTAGGCTGATGAGAGCCCTGTCCAGGTCGCCTCCAAAGTACCCAAGCTCTATAACGTAGGTTACCCTGGCGCCCCCAACACCTCCACCACCAGCAACGACATCGAACCTCTCCCCTGAACTCACAGATATAACACCGTAAAACGTATAGCTTGTGGGAGAGAAATCCCTCACTTCAGTTATTCTAGTTAAAGCAAGCCTTGTGAGCCCATTATAGACCTCCTGCTCCGCCGCAGCCTCAGGAGCAGAAACTGGGATCGAGAAGTATAATAAGTAGGATATGAGAAGGAGTGTGGCAAGGAGTAGGCCTTTTGCCCTTGTAGCCATTTTCTCCACCCTACTCATACCTCAATGCTGCCACAGGCTCCAGCCTTGAGGCGGCCCTTGCTGGCCAGTACCCGAAGATCGCCGCTGTGGTCAGGCCAACGATCGCGCTTATTATCAGGTCCTTGAGGGTCAGTATTGGGTGGGCCTCAATGTATATTGCGCCGCCAAGCTGGATGGCCGCCTGAAGGAGGTTCGACTTGTCTATCGCATAGACGACCCCCAGGCCTAGGAAGACGCCAGCAATTGTTCCAAATATTCCAATTAATATTGACTCCGCTAGGAAGGTGAGCAATATATTGCCCCTTGTGGCCCCCACGGCCCTGATAGTACCTATCTCCTTTATCCTCTCCCTCACTGAGGTAAACATCGTGTTCATGACGCCCATACCAGCGATAAGCAGAGCTATTATCGAGAAGGCTTGGAGCATCGCCCGGAAAAGCATGTCTATGTTCTCGATGGCCCTGGCATAGGCGGCGAATGCGATGGCCCTTACCTGGCCCTGATAAATATCGTTTTCTATGAAGGTTGCGGCATACTGGGCACTCTTCATACTGTCGGTCAGGATCAGGATCAGTGAGATCTGATCCCTCTTACTCGGAGCATTGACCATAACCTTTGCGTACTTCACATTTATCAGAACTCCATTGTCGACATCTATGCCCACCAGGTTCATCCCAGTATACTTCAACACAGCAACCACGGTGAAGTTCTTTACAACAGGCCTACCACTACTCGTGCAAAGCACCTGTATTATATCACCGTTCTTCAGCCCCAGCTTCTCAGCCAGCTTATGGCCAACAATCGCGGTGTCATTATTGTTCCACTCCTCATCCCTGGGAAGCGTGCCGAGCTCGGCGACGTAAAACTCAGGCCATATGTACTTGACCTGACTGATGTTAGCGCCCATGAGGAGGGCCGACTCCATTACCCCACCCTTTATGACGGTTGCAGGTGATATTATGACCGGCGTTATGATCTGAGGCGAGATGCTCCTCCTAATCCTTTCAACATCATCAGTCGTTAGGGTGTAGTTTGAGAAGAGCGGCACAACTGCAATAGTCTTGACGTTAAACTCGGTCTCCATCGCATGCCTTATGGCCGCCGAGAACCCTGTCGATATGGCGGCAATGCTTATCAAGGCCATGACGCCTAGAGCAACTCCAAGAACGGTTAGGCTGGACCTACCTTTAGTCCTTTTCAGATGTGTAAAGGAGTACCAGAAGTAATCCCTCGTCCTCATAACTTCACCCCCGTATCCTCAACAACCACACCATCCCTAAGCCTAACAATGCGGTCGGTTCTCTCCGCCAGCTCTATGTCATGCGTAACTATTATGAACGTTACACCCCTCTCCCTATTGATCTTTTTCATCAGCTCCGCTATCATCGCACCAGTCTTGGTATCTAGATTTCCTGTGGGTTCGTCGGCCAGCACTATTACGGGATTGTTGGCGAGAGCCCTTGCAATGGCCACCCTCTGCTGCTCACCACCACTCAACTCATTCGGCCTATGATGAACCCTGTGCCCAAGGCCAACAAGCTTAAGCAGCTCCTCAGCCTTTTTCCTTCTCTCCGAGGGGGAAACCCCGTCAAGCATCATCGGGATCTCAACGTTTTGAAGCGCTGTGAGGTGCGGAACGAGGTAATAGGCCTGGAAAATGAACCCTATAAGTTTTCTCCTTATATATGCGCGGCTATGGTCATCCAGGTCAGAAACCTTGATATCACCAATCCAGACCTCCCCCTTTGTAGGTCTGTCAAGGGCGCCTATCATGTTAAGGAGCGTGCTTTTCCCGCTCCCGGACGGCCCCAAAATAGACATGAATTCGCCCTTTCTGACCTCAAGGTTGACGCCTCTTAGAGCATGCACTATAACTTTGCCCATTATGTAGTCTTTATGGACATCCACACACCTAACCATTACCTCAACATCCTTGCCTATCTCGAGCTTTACCTTGGGCACTTAGCCCACCAAGTCTAGCAATGATTACCTAGTATTAAACAGTTATGTGCTAGAAAGACGTGAAAATCATGAGAATATACTTAATTGAGTGTAGCAACCAATCTTTAATTAGATGGCGATTCTTTATAAGAGAGATGTTAGGCCTTATTTAATGTGCCACAGGTAGGGATAGTTGGAAAGCCGAACGCTGGCAAGTCAACATTCTTCGCAGCGTTGACACTTGCCCCAGCTAAGATAGCCCCATACCCGTTCACGACGATCGAGCCGAACAAGGGCGTCGGCTATGTGAGGGTGGAGTGTGTT
>WAQG01000234.1 GCA_015520395.1 Candidatus Geoarchaeota archaeon | reverse complement strand
GGGGAGTATCTTGGGAAGGTTGAAACGGTCGGCTAGCTTGGCTCCAATAACGCCAGCAAGTATTATCATAACGAACTGAGAAACACGCTCGCCAAGTAGTGGTGCGGTTTCAACGGGCATAATCCACGTGTAGAATCGGGGTGGGCATAAATAAATCTATGGAGGTGTTGTAGGAATATAGTGCTGATAAATTCAATTGCCCCGTAGCAATACTAGAAATACGTCGAACATCGTTTCACTTTATATCACCACGAACATTCAATGATGGAAAAGAGGGATTAGCGGTTAAAGGACATTTACTGTCAACTTTATATAGGGACGGAACACTTAAGGGTGTGAAGCGCATCCAGTATTATGGGTTGCTGAGGCTTAGATACTCGCAAGGAACCATAGTGATAGAGCCTGAGCCACCACCTCCACTGCTAAGGTTCTTTAGATATGATAGGCGGGTCGGAAAGTATAGGTGCCTATCCTATCTCTACCGGGACATAGTCGAGGAGCTGTCAAGGCTCGGTCTAGATTTTATTGACGAGGTATTATTGCCTATGGAGTGTGGAGAGCTGAGTGGAAAGGGGCTTAAGCTGAGGGATTATCAGGAGGAAGCGTTAAATTCATGGATCTCCGCGGGGCGCAGGGGGATAGTTGTCCTGCCACCCGGCACCGGAAAGACCATCGTGGGACTAAAAGCTATAGAGCTAACGGGCACCCCGACCCTGATAGTCGTCCCAACCTTGGAGCTACTAGACCAGTGGTATAGAAGGCTTAGAAGTGCATTTAATGTTAGGCTAGGCGTCTTCGGCGGCGGTGAGAAGAGGCTGGGATGTTTAACCGTCATAACATATGATTCGGCCTACATAAACGCCGAGCTCCTCGGAAACAGGTTTCCACTACTCATATTCGACGAGGTCCACCACCTCCCCAGCGAGGGTTATAGGCACATAGCCGAGCTATCCGCCGCCCCCTATAGGCTTGGATTGACGGCGACGCCTGAGCGGGAGGACGGGCTTCACGTTCATCTTCCCAGGCTGGTGGGCCCTGTGGTCTACAGGAAGCATGTGCCGGAGCTCTCGGGGAAGTACCTCTCAGAGTTCCGTATAGTTAGAATTGGGGTAAGGCTTACCGAGGAGGAAAGAAGGCGGTATAAGGAGCTGAGTGCGAGGTTCAAGGAGTTTTTTAAAAGGAGGGGTTGGAGGCTGAGGGGGGTGGAGGATTTTGAGAGGCTTATACTAAGGAGTGGAAGGGATCGGGAGGCAAGGGAGGCGTTGCTGGCCTGGCTTGAGGCCAGAGACATAGTTTTAAACGCTAAGGCTAAGATCGAGAAGCTTGCAGAGATACTGAGGTGGCATAGGGGGGACAGGATAATAATATTTACTGAACACAACAAGCTTGTAAGGGAGATTTCTAGGAGGTTTCTGATCCCGGAGATCAGCTACAAGAGTAGTGGTGCCGAGAGGAGGGAGGTTATGGAGGGGTTTCGACGGGGCGTCTATAACGCCATTGTGACGTCGAAGGTCTTGGAGGAGGGGATCGACGTGCCAGAGGCCAACGTCGCTGTCATCCTGAGCGGCACTGGGAGCAGCAGGGAGTTTGTCCAGAGGCTGGGGAGGATCTTAAGGCCCAGGGAGGGGAAGGTCGCTATACTCTATGAAGTTGTAACGAGGGGTACCAAGGAGACCTTTATTTCTAGGAAGAGGCGGAGGGGTCTGAGGGGTGCTTCCGAGCTCTCTGCTTAGAGTGAGGATTTATGGGAGGAGTATAAGTCCGAGCTACGCGAGGTTCGGCGGGGAGGAGCTGGAGATCTCCAGGGCCCTCATAGATCTCTACAGGAGGAGTGTGAGTGGGAGGTATGGGAGGCTTCTTGAGGGGCTGGAAAGGCTTGAGAGGGAGGCTGAGAAGAGGGGGGTGGACTACAGGCTTTTCAGGGGTCTTAACCACCTCCTGTCCAGAAGGCTCGTCCTGAGGAAGCCCGAGCTGCCCGTCGACCCCCTCCTAGTTAGGAGGAAGGTTTTTCGAACAGTTAACGAGCTTTACGGCGGCTTCGTGCTGGATGGGCTGGAGAGGGCGGAGGTTTTCAAGAGGGTTGCAGCCGAGCTTGGCGTTAGCATCGAGGATGTGTGGAGAGCATTCAACGCTGTGTATGAGGAGGAGATGATCGTGGAAGAGTTCCTTCCGCCCTCCCCAGAGGATCTCCTCCGCGAATACAACCTCTCCCTAACACAGACGCTCCTCTTCAGGTGCCTGAGGCTTGACGTGACGCTGGACGTGACGGGATACGAGGCAAAGATATTCCTTAGAAGGGTTAAGCGGCTGGGGCTGCTCTACATGGCTGAGAAGCTTCCGAGGGGTGTGAGGCTTAGCATAGATGGGCCAGCGTCGATACTCAAACATACTGAGAGGTACGGGACTAGGATGGCTAAGCTCGTCCCCCTACTGCTCCACTTTAGGAGGTGGCGTATAGAGGCGTTGATCTCATCGCGTGGGAGGAGGAGCCGTGGAAAGAGGCGTTTTTACTGGTTTAGGCTTAGTGATAGGGCTTCTTATCTTCTGCCCAGACGTCCGGTCATCGAGGAGGAGCTGTTCGACAGCGGCGTGGAGGAGGGTTTCGCAAGGGAGTATATGAGGCTTGGGTTGCCATGGCGCCTCCTCAGGGAGCCCGAGCCCCTGGTGGCAGGCACTCATATATTCATCCCGGACTTCGCCTTCGAGCATGATGGACGGAGGGTCTATCTTGAAATAGTGGGCTTCTGGACGGAGGACTACCTTAGGAGGAAGGTGGAGAAGCTATCCGTCCTCAGGGAGCCTATAATAGTCGCTATAGATGAGAGCTTAGGAGAATTCAAGGTCATGGGGGAAGGGAACATCCATGTTGTTAGGTTTAGGGGCAGTCTCTTGCCCGGCAAGGTTGTCCCCATAGTTAGGATGCTCCTTCCCGTTAGGGCTGAGACCAGGGTGAAGAGGGTCGTCAACGTTGAGGATGTTCTGGGAGGCGAGCTTGATGGCCTTACTCTTGGGGAGTTGGAGAGGAAGCTTAGAGCACTGGGTTTCAAGGATGTCGACCTTCTAGAGTCCTTGAAGAGGTCTGGGTATAGGGTGAGGTGGAGGGGGATATCGCCTGAGGATGCCTTCATAGAGCGGGTGAAGGGCCCTGAAGGGGCTGGCTGACCTTCTCTCCAGGATGAAGTTTAATGAGGCTGACAGGATCACAAGAAGGAAAGCCTTGAGCTGGTTTAGAAGGGTTGTTAGTAAGTGGCCCTCAGGCCGCGTCATCGAGGTTATAGATAGGGTTACGGGCGGGCTGGGTTACAGGAGCCAGGGTAGATGGGACATTGTCAGGATGGGGTATGTGGGTTCACTCATCTCGTGGGCTGAGCGCGTCAGGGAGGGTTACAGGGTTTTTGAAATTGGGACTGGGATAGGAAGAACCTGCTACACGGTCGTCGGGTTCGTTGAGGTCGATCTCTACCTGACGGTCGATGCGTCCATCGACATGCTGGCCATAGCTCTCTACAGAAACCCCATCGAACAATACCGATCGGCCCTCAACAAACCTCCGGTTAAGGTTGTCTGGATCGATGCTGTCAAGGCCGCCAGGGTGCTTCCCGGGGAGTATTTCGACCATGTGGTTCATGATGGCGGCCCAAACCCCGGGCGCAACCCCCGCCTATACTCCATCGAGTTCCTGAGAGAACTTTACAGGATTCTGAAGCCCGGAGGCGGAATCTCGATATTCGCCGGAAGGAATCCTGCCTGGGTGGATAGGATATATGAGGGCGCCCGGATGCTCGGCTTCAGGCATGTAGAGACTGTAAGCTTCCCGGACTCGCCGGTACGCGTGTTACATATGGAGAAGCCCTAGGTCAGGTCGCCGCAGGTACACTTAAACTCGTGGAGTAGGGCTAGGAGCTCATCGAAGCCTTGCCCGGTGATCGACGAGACCAGGGGTATCCGCTGGGCTGGCATGAACTGCTCAATGACGCCTATAAGCTCGGTTCCAAGATCGGCTAAAACACCCCTCTTAAGAAACCTCCTCAGCCTCGAGGGATCGGAGAGGGCCAGTCTTATGGACTCAGCCCGTCCATCAGGAAGCATGTCGACCTTCGTGATAACCGATATCGCCGAGATACCCAGGTTCACCTGGGCAACTATCGAGTAAAGGTAGATGCCCGGGAGGCTCCAGGTTGGAAGCGTGGCATCTATAAGGTAGACACCGCATGGGTCACCAAGCTTAGCCGCTATTCTTCGGCCTGCCCTGTGAAAAAGGAAAGGTTCAAGCTGGCCAGGCGTGTCATAGAGTATGTAGTCGGCATCGAACCGTGGAAGCCTAGTGGAGGCAAGCCTATCCATAGCCCTCAGCATGGCACCATTAGGCCCAAGCCCCTCCGCCTCCATAATGCTTCTAATCGTGAAGTGTCGCCTTATGTCGAAGTCCGGCTTGTAGGGGAGGTGGAGTGTCCCCGGATCCAGGTTGATGATGGCAACTGTGTAGCCCTCACCTCTAAGGTAGTCGGCAAACCTGCCGGTGAGTAGGCTTTTACCCGAACCTGCGGGCCCCAGGATGAGAACCTTGACCCCCAGGGAGCCCTCCTCAATCTCGAACATGCCATCTGGCTTAACGGCAAAATGGAATATATCCCTTAACCCGTTCCACATCTCTGAAAAGCTCCATGGCAAGCTCCGGTGCATCCCCGTATTCAGGGCAGGCCTCCCTGAGAAGCTTGGCTGTAGCTATCAAGCACATCCTTGGTTTGCAGCGGCACTTGTGAAGGACGCCGCCCAGAACCCATAGTATTGTGTCTAGGATGGGGGTGGGGATTCCCGATGACTCAGAAACCTCCGCCCACCCTCGCTGGGGAACAGTCGGGTTACTTATAAGGGCATTAATGGGGTCGTCTCCCTCCACCCTGACGAGCCCGGATGTAAGGCTTATCGACGCGATCCTCAGGTCGACGGGGATCGGGAGGTCTTTTGGGACTGTTGGGTCTAACCCGGCTGTAAGGTAAACGTAGTAGGCCATCTTTACGGCGAAGACTATGGTCTTTGACCCCGGCCTAGCGTTTAAAGCCCTCTGCAAATCCCTCCATAGGAGCCCTAGATCCCTATATTGGGATAGGGGGTTCCTAATCTTAAAGAAGCCTGAGGAGGACAATCTTCTAAGCCTCCCAATCTTCTGTGCCCTCAAAAGCCTATTACCCCTGGAAACTCTTAGAAATTCTTCAAAGCTCCTCAAAATGTCGTCCGACCTGACCCTGGAGAACCAGCGTGCAAACTCCATCCAATATTCCTCACCCCTAAGGCTGAGCCTGTAGCTTATCAGCGCATTTGAAACCGTTAATAGGAGGGCCATGTCGCCACCCTTAGCCCTACTTAACAGGCTTATCGCCTGGAACTGTGGATCCATTCTTACAAAGCCACTTATACACCCAGCCATCTTAAGCCTCCGGAGCCTTTGGGAAAGTTGCCTAACTCTATCCTTATTGAGTATTACGAGCGCCATACCACTGCCAAGATGGACTCTAAGCCCTATAAGGCTGTGCTGCATGCGGATTAATTTTTGACATATCTAACATTTAGGATAAGGTTATTTTCACCCTCCAATTCACATACATGGTGGGCAGGGTTGAGCGGCTTCGGCTTCGAGGTAAGGAGTCCTGAGGAGGCCATAGAGGGTATAAAACACACAGTTCTTGTGATGAGTGGCAAGGGGGGTGTTGGAAAGACCTTCATAACCGTTAACCTTGCCTCGGTGCTCGCCCTTAAGGGATATTCAGTCGGAATAATGGATGCTGACATTCACGGACCATCCATCCCGAAGATGCTTGGGATTTCGGGGAGCCGTATGTATCAGGGCGAGATTGGGATAACCCCGGTGGTAGGCCCCCTCGGCATGAGGGTTGTCTCAATAGACTTCCTTCTTCCGACCAGCGACACGCCAGTGATTTGGAGAGGACCGCTGAAGTCTAGGATGATAAAAGAGTTTATCAACAATATCGAGTGGGGCGAGCTTGACTTCCTCTTCGTAGATCTGCCTCCGGGCACAGGGGACGAGCCGCTGAGCGTTGTTCAGGAGCTTAGGAAGCCGAGCGGTGCTGTAATCGTGACGATACCTACCGAGGTCTCCCAGATAGTGGTTAGGAAGGCTGTCGTTTTCGCCAGGCAGGTGAAGGTGCCGATCCTGGGGATAGTTGAGAACATGAGTGGATTTACATGCCCGGACACCGGGAAAACATATATGATATTCGGGGCTGGGGGCGGGGAAGCTATAGCCAAGGCGATGAATGTGCCGTTTCTGGGAAGTATACCCCTCGACCCAAGGATAGCGGAGGCTTCCGACAAGGGCGTTCCATTCGTGGTTATGTGGCCGGACACGCCTGCCACTAAGGCCATAACCAATATAGCTTTGAAAATAGCTAAGAAGCTGGGTGAGAATGCGGATTAAGCTTTCCAGCCCCCCGATAGAGCCGACGCTTGGAGATATAGCTGTCAGGACAATCGCTTACCTGATAGATACAGTCATAGTTCTCCTCTTATCATTGCTTGCAACAGTACTTCTTGGAGCCGCCCCCCTCAACTTTCCAGACCTATCGAAGCTCGCTGAGATGTTATCGATGTGGCTCTACTTCCACATATTCACATTTGTGGCTTACTTCACCCTTCTCGAAGGCCTCTTTGGCAGGACTGTTGGTAAGGCGCTATTGGGCTTGAGGGTCGTTGCAGTCGATGGGAAGGAGATGGGTCTGATGAAGGCCTTCACCCGAACCGTGTTCAGGATACTGGACGGAATACTCATCTACATCCCTGCGTTCCTCTGGTGGCAGAGGATAGGAGATATGGCAGCTGGCACTGTCGTGCTAAGGCGGAAGACCCAGATCCACCTTATGCCTCAGGTAAACTTGACCCATGAGATGTACGTGACAGTGAGGCTCGAGAGGGACAGGAGGATCGAGCTCCTGAGGCTGGCCAAGGAGGGGCGTGTAGAGCTCCCAAGAAAAATCGTGAACAAGATTTATAGTGAGTTAGAGGAGTTGGAGGACTTCCTGGTATCGTCGAGGGTGGTGGAGTACACCGATCCTTACTCGTATTCCAGGTACTACGCGCTCCTCTCCAAGATGAGCAGATTAAGGATTCCCACGCCTCCCACCTAGAACTATAACTAGGTAGAAGGTGAAGACACCCAGCCCAAAGAGTATCTTAAGAATGGGGTATATTGGGTCTGGGGCCGGTGGAGGGAGCGGTGTTATAAATGCTTCTATAAATGCTGCAAGCAGGAGGAAACAGGTGTTTCCCGCCAGCACAACCGCCAGGTCTCTTCCAAGCCTGTACATTATATAGGGTTTGGGCCCCCTCCACCTCAGAAACTCTATCCCGGCGCGCATTCCAGCTGCAAAGCTTGTGAAGACCGCCGTTAGCTCGAGTAGGCCGTGTGGGAGTATTAGGGAGAAGAACGTTAGTGGATCGCGCCCCTGGACGAATATGGCGTATATGAAGACGGCGCCTACGATGTATCCGTTGTAGCCTGCGCTGATCAATGGTGGTAGGCCCAGGAAGAAGCCATAGACGGCATAGCTCATCTGGGCGGCAAAGTTGTTGGAGAATATTAGGTACAGCATGAGCAGCGGGGGATATTCTAGTATATTAAGCCGCCCCCTCAAACTTTCCACAACGGCCGCTGCCTCCTCGACGCCAATATTGACTCCTAGATGGACGCCGACAAAGAAGGCAAGGATAACTATCAGCGTGTACCAGGATAGGCGTCTCACAAGTTTGGAGTACTCCGAGAAAAGCTCCGAAAATCCGGCAAGTAGGCTTGGGTAGGGTTCGACCGGCTCCCCCAGCCTAAACCTAGCAGCCTTTATGATATACGTATACTTCGCAAACAGGCTATAGTAGACTGGCTCGGGAAGGATGCCAACTTCGAAATCCCTCCTGAGCTTTTCCACCCTTTCATAACATGCGGCAATTATGTCCGACAGATACTTAGACTCGCTCTCAAACATCCCTACCTGACTGTTCATGAACCCCAAGATATTAACGTTTACCCTGCCAGTAATGTCTTGTTTTTTCGAAGTCAAGCTCAGCAGCTAACACCAGCTTGTAAAGCTCAGACTCGTCGCCCGCCCATCTCGAG
>WAQG01000233.1 GCA_015520395.1 Candidatus Geoarchaeota archaeon | reverse complement strand
GATTAGGAAGATGATCCCTCGGTGGAAGGCGCAAATGAGGGGTCTGGGAGGGGTTACCCCGATTGGGTGCGAGGCCGATGACGAGCCCCCGATGAACCCGGGAGGCGGGCCGAGGCTGATGAACACCAAGCGGCTGGCAGACCAGAGTCTACCAACGACAATAAAGGTCTACCAGCCGCAAACCCCCTATACAGACCCTTCATCATGGATATTTACCCGCAGAGATACTCTGAGGATGAGGAGCTATTCTTCCCGGGAACATCGCTCTTCCTCGGCCAGCCCCTCTTCCACGTGGAAGACCCGTTTATCGAGTGGCCTGAGATCTTGATGCGGTTTAGGGATAACTACTGTAGCTACTTCCAAAGAGGTAAGAACATTGTGAGAAGCGTGGTGAAGCTGAGCTTCCCAAAAAGCCTCCTAAGCCTCGATGGATTCATAATAGTGGCTATGGGCCCAGCCTTCATGCTATTCTACAAGCCCACAAAAATGCCCTACATCTCACCCATATACATGGCCATCACACTAGTAACAGTCTTCCCGGCATCCTTCCTAGCCACAATGCTAGTCCTAAGCAAAATTAAACGGAGAAACCAGGAGGCTAGATAAGGGGGAGCCGTTTAGCTAACTGGAGTGTCTCGGTGGGTGGAGCATGTGTGGTTAGTCCCAGCCTAAAATCGAGTTATTAGGGCGGATTAGCGTGAGGCTCGCCCCTCCCCGGTCATGGGTTGTGGGCATCGATGCCTTTGAGTATGCGCTTCACCACATCATCCCCTATGCCTAGCTCTACCGCAATCCCTGATATGGCCTTTGAAGCGCTCTCCCTTATTTCGGAAACATCATAGCCCATCCTCTCGTATCTCAGGGCTTGGATATACGTTGCGAGGTAGTTTGCAAGCCTCGCTACTTTAGATTCTGTGGTCCTCTGGCCTATATATTCGAGGAGGAGCTCCCTTATAAGGTGCGGCTCGACCCTCTCCTCGGCTATCCTGGCCTCCAACTCCTGCTTCACCCCCTCAAAACCGCCCCTTAGGTTTGCTATATCCCCAATGAAGGCCTCGGCGAGGTCGTGGACAAGGGCTATCGCGGCCGCCCTATACGGGTTAAAACCCACCTTCCCCCTAAGTATGTCATGGAGCTCCAGGACGAGCAGGGAGGATGAGAACATGTGGGAGGCCACCGTTTCCGCCACGCTGGCCGGGACACCCCTCAGCCCCCAACCCGTCCTCACAAGGCTGCTCAAAGCGGATATGACCCTGCTGCTCCACATCTCAACCTCTGGTGATTTAAAACGGGGCTAAAGTTAAAGTTGATGGAGCCCAGCCTAAACCAGCCATGTTCAGAGTGGTGGGTGTGACTCGGAGATACCCGCCGCGGCGCCCATTCCCAGCTGGTCTAGAGCGACTCAAGAAACCTCATTATTAGATCTGCCAATACCCTGGGCTTCTCATAGATTATGAGGTGACCAGCCCCTTTAACAACCTCCAGCCTCGAGTCCTTGACCAGGCTGTGGATAAGCCTGGACTCTTCCGGCGGCGTCACCCTGTCCTCACTTCCCACTACAATTAGGGTTGGGCTCTCTATCCTGGGCAGGACGGGCCTAGCGTCGTAGTCCTTGAAATACCTGAGGTAGCGGAAAACCCTCGGCGGCGCGGACTCAAGATACTCCTTGTTATCCCTGAGAAACTCCATGAAAACATCATCCGGCGTGGCCCTGCTGAAGAACACCCTCCTATACATCCTCCTAGTCAGCGGGTTATCGGTGAAGAGAAGCCTTCTCCAGAGGAGCGGTGGTAGATGCCAGACGATCCTGTCAAGCAGATCCACCCTAACCCTGGTCGTCGAGCCTATCAGGACGAGACCCTTAACCCTGCGCCGCGAGGCGTACTCCTGGGCCACCATACCCCCAAAGCTATGGCCGATCAAGACAGCGTCCTCCTCCCTAATCCGGAGTTTCCCAAGCAGCACCTCCAGGTCAGCCAGATAATCCTCCATCGAAACTCTCTCAGGCTTGTCGGAGAGGCCATACCCCCTCTGATCATAAGCGACGACCCTGTAACCCTCCTCAAGGATCCTTATTAGGTGCTTCCAGTTACTTATCTGGCCCGGAGACCCGTGGAGGAATATGAGGGCCGTGCCCGACAGGTAAACCCTACTCCTGGCCGAATCGTAGACCCTAATCCTCACGCCCCCAGACTCCACCATAAACGTGTCCGGGAAAACCCGATCCCTATACATTTAGCAAACCTATCCACCTACATACTTATAACTGCTATACCCTAAAGAGCCAAAAACAGCCACCGGCACGGCAAACCTCTCAGGCCATAGCATTAAGCCCGACATAACGGTAAATCGGGTGGATTTCCAAATATAGTGAAGACTATTTGCTTATTTGAGCACTTGGGGTATTTTGGTAACTGTGGAAGCCTATAGATTTATGTGTTGTTTCATTCATGGTGTTTCTTGGGGAGCCATCATGGGCTTGGTTGCCCGATGACGGCGCCCCCGTGGGGCGGGCCCTGTGGTGCCCGCCGATCCAGCCCCCAACGAACCACCAAGCAGGGATGAGGTGGCTAAGGGGGAAGCCCGCGCAAGCCCCCATAATCCCCCAAACACCCAAAAGACAAAACACGGGCAACCACCTGTGGGCGGGTACCCATAACCATAAGCCCTTAATGTGTTGAGACCAGCATCCTCGACGATCAAGATATAACTCAGTAGTTGCAATGTTCACCCGGGTGAACGCTTTGAGGGTTAGGTGGGGGCTGGTTGGAGCCTTGGCTATAGCAGTCATCATCGCGCTGGCCTTAGGCTGGGGCTCGCCTAACAGGGGGGTTTCCACCACGACCAGCACGGTCTCGGCTGTTATGCCTGGTGAAGCCGTGATGTTCCGCACCTCAACCTGTGGGTGCTGTGAAGAGTATGAGAAACTTGTGGCCGTGGTCTTCGAAGCTCATGGCTACAGTTTCAGAGTCGAGGTTGTAGATGGGGAGGAGCTCTACTCAGTTAAAAGAATGGCTGGGGTACCGGAGGCCTATATGTCCTGTCACACGATAACGGCTGACGGCTACTTCGTAGAGGGGCACGTACCGCTTAAGGCGGTTAAGAACCTCCTGGAGGAAAGGCCCGCCGACGTTGCGGGCCTAGCAAGCCTCCACTCAGAGCTTAATAAGGAAACCTGGCAGTCATACCACTACTACGTGATCTACAAAGACGGGTCAGCCACGCGGGTCTGATGAAGATGGGCATTGGGGCTTGTCATCCGCCCTGCGGGGCTGACCGTCTCCCCTTTATTAGGCCGTGGGCCGCGAGGATCTCTATCAGCTCCTCTGCCCTCCTCCTGACATCCTCGACATCCGTGGTTTTCAGGAAAACCATCTTTCCATGCCTGAAGAGCAGGATGGTGTGGCCCTTGTAACTGATTTTTGCCGCATAGGGCGTGACCTTAAGGAGGCTCAGCCCATCCACGCTCCCAAGCCCCCTCCCACCGATGTCTATAACCCCACCGCAGGACACGGTGACATTGTCAGCCCCACACCTCACCGATACGCCAGCCTCAGGCCTGGCGTTCAGGTAGTCAAACCTGCCCTTCACACATGTCGGGCACCCCTGGCCCTTAGCTATGCTGAGGGTCTCCAGCCTCGGGTCGTATCCATCTATCAGGAATATCCTAGGCTGTGTTGAGAGGCCCAGCAGGATCTTTAAGGCCTCCGTAACGGCCACGGAAACCACCATGCCAACAGTGGAACTGACAACCCCCATAACCTCGCAGGGATTCTCCTGAACACCGAAGAACCCATACCTCTCCTCCGGGCTGGGTATCAGGCACCTGAGGCAGGGCCCCCCGTCGCCAGGGAAGGTTGCAACCATCCCATACCACTGCTCAACCCCCACGTATATCCAGGGAACCCCATGCTTAACCGAGAAGTCGTTTATCAGGAACCTCGACGGCATATTATCAGTCCCATCCAGGATCAGGTCAACGCCCCCGAGGAGCCTCTCAGCATTCCCCGGATCCAGCGTCTCCACAACCGCCTCGATCTCAACATCCCTATTTATCCTCGCAAGATGATCCCTGCAGGCCAGGGCCTTCGGCTTAAACTCCTCAACGTCCTCCTCAGTAAAGAGGTGGGTCCTGTGGAGGTTAGAGATGTCCACAAAGTCGCCATCAATAAGTCTAATACGGCCAACCCCAAGCCTAACCATCATCTCAGCCTCAAGGGACCCGGTGGCACCACACCCCACAATCGCCACGCTAGACTCAGCCAGCCTAACCTGCCCCTTCAAACCAACACCCCTAACCATAAACTGCCTAGAATACCTCTCAAGGAACCTCACAGACGCCCACGCCCGAGCCAAACCAACCACCCCCAAAACACACCGTTAAGCCAAAGCTAAAAAGCCACCCCCAAGCCCAGACAGGCCAGCCCACCGCACCCATCCACAATTATAGCACTGTTATAGCTAAAAATAAATGTTTCATGCAACATAGCCAAGCAACACACAAACCAACAACCATAGAAGAGGCCAGCACCACGTCCCAGAAGGGCGTTAAGGGCGCTGAATCCCTCACAGGACCCCCAAAGCAGAAATCCATAATCATGACACGCGCCCATACTAGGGATAACGGAACTTGACACACCCAGGTCGCCGAGGCCAGGGCTTTCATAGACAG
>WAQG01000232.1 GCA_015520395.1 Candidatus Geoarchaeota archaeon | reverse complement strand
AGTTGAGGAGAATGTGAAGCATGGAATTGAGACAAACATCATAGTGCTTCAGGATATAATTCCCAGAAAAGCTCTTAGGTCAGCTCTTTGGGTAGATCCCGACATGGTTCACATATTCATATTTTCCCAGAATCCAGTGGGCGGGGATGAATTCGCTCATCTGAGACTCGGCTTAACAGAGCTTGGTGCTACAATAACTGAGATAGCAAAAAGCTATGCCAAGAAGAATATGAAGGGAAGTATAGTGTTGATCGATCTATCAGTTCTCATACATCTTTTCGATCCGTTAAAGGTCTACAGTTTCATTCTCGATAAGATAGGGATTATAAGGTCTAGTGGTGTAACCTTAATTGCGGTGTTCTATCCTGAGACCCATGACGATAGGGTTGTTGCTCTCTTTAAGACGATAGCTGATAAAGTTATCGAGATTTAGTACCTATTATATGCTCTCATCCCCTTTCACCTGGTTTTCGTCATCTAATGTTTCTTCCTATACCCTTGTTTCGTAAGAATTCAAAGTTAAATACTAGAGTTTTGGGATTTCTAGCTGAATGAGAGATGGGTTGCTTGTTGCTGATGTTCATGGTCATGTGAACCCTGTTAATGGTCTGGGGCCTAAGGCTCTGGCTAGTAGGTTTAGGGATAGTGGTGGCTGGCTTTACGGGCTTGTGAACCTTCTCTCATGGTCGGTTGATCTTAGGGTTGGGGAGGCTGGGGATTTTGAGGCTCTGTATAGGATCTATGTTGGGGCTGCTGAGGAGATGAGGTCTGAGGGGCTGAGGGTTTCCCTGATTCTTGGCCCTCATCCTGCTGAGGCTGTGAGGCTTCTGGAGAGGGGTTTTGGAATTGAGGAGACCTTGGACGTTATGATGGGGGCCTATGAGCTTGCGGCCAGTTATGTTAGGAGGGGTCTTGCTCAGGGGCTGGGGGAGGCTGGGCGTCCACACTGGAGGGTTGATCCCAAGGTTATGGAGTTGTGTAATGAGGTGATGGGGCATGCGATTAGCTTGGCGGCTGATCTCGATGTCCCGGTGCATCTCCACCTAGATCCCTTCGAGGAGGCGCTTATGGTGGTTCGCAGGTATGCTAGGAGGGCCGATGCTTCGAAGATCGTCATACACCATGCCCGGGGCAGGATTGTTGGGCTTGCTGCTAGGATGGGCTTCACGCCGTCCGTGCCCGCAAAGATCTCTGAGTTGCTTTCAGTCAGGAGGTGGTGGGGGAGCATAGTTGTCGAGAGCGATTTTCTGGACGACCCTAGGCGGCCCGGTGCTGTTGTTGCGCCGTGGTCGATAAGGAGAACGTTTCTGAGGCTTATCCGCCGGGGGGAGATGAGCCTGGAAAACGCCCTGGGGATACTGGTTGAACGCCCCTCAAGGCTGTACGGTATCGAGCCGCCGTCCCCCGGCGGGCCCTGAGCAAAATTTTTTAATGTGTGGCGGCATCATTATTTTGGATATGCTGAATTTGAGGCATATTCTGAGAATACTAGGCCTTCTGGCAGTCTTGATGATCCTTATCGTAGCCATGCTTCAGCCCCGGGCTTACCCGCAGGTTGGGTACGGGTCTAGGAATGTTTTGCTTGTCTATAGTGCTGAGGGTGAGGTTCTATGGAGCATCGAAAGCATGCCCGACGCTCAGTCCGGCGTTGAGGGAGGTTCTCAGATATACTGGTTTGTGTGGGGGCCCGGTGAAGACATGGCGGTAACCCAGGTGTGGAGCAATGCCACTTCAAGGCAGGTAAACACGGAGGTCGTCCTATACAGGAGGAATGTCAGGCTATGCTCCCTTGGGCCTTATGAGGGGCTGTTCTCCCTGTTCAGAGGCCTCTCCTGGAGCCCGGACGGCTCCCTCATAGCAGCCTCCCTGACGGCCTTTCAGCCTAACATCACGGGTGGCCATGCCCCCCGGGGCAGGGTAGTGATCCTAACCCCCAGCTGTAGGGAGGTGTGGAGCCTGGATATCGAGGGGTACGGTATGCCCGTCTGGAGTCCGGATGGCAGCAGGCTGGCTATAGCGGTTATAAATGTAGGCCTTAGTGAGCCGGGGTCTTGGGAACACGCCTTTTCAAGCCTCTATATCCTTGATAGGGATGGGCGCCTCCTCTGGAGTAGCCCCAAGGTTAACTCGACCATCATGGGTGTTTGGTGGGGGGCGGGTGGAGAGGTTATAGCTATGGGTGTTACGGCCCTCTCCTCCCATAAGAGGACTGTGGGGTTCGGTGGCATCTATGTTTTCGATGTGGAGGGCAGGCTGCTGTTCAACAGAACCTTTCCAGGCTACACGCCCTTCTCAATATATGTGGGATCTAATGGGCTCATCTCGGTAGCATTAGCGAACGTAACCCGGGGTGTGGGCAGAGTTGTCAGCTTTGATATGAGTTGCGAGGTTGTCTGGAGTAGGGAGTTTGATGAGCCAGTTTTCTATGTTGGCTGGATAGATGGGGGCGATACCCTCCTGACCCTCTCATCGTCCAGAATATATGGTCTCTCTCAGAGTGGCGATGTGGTGTGGATGGGTGAAACCCCATCCTATCTAATAATTGGGGATGCCTCGTGGAACCCCGAGAAGGGGCTGCTGGCCTACATAGGATTTCCAAACAATACCAGTGGCGGAACCAGTCTGGTGGTTGTTGACAAGTTTGGAAACAGGGTTTGGGGCCTGGAGGGCAGCGACTTCCTAATGTGGATGCACGCAGCCTGGAGCTGGGATGGGTCAAAGCTCGCCGTCCTGGGGATTGTTGTAGAGACGACCTACGGGGGCAAGCCGTGGGTGGTTATAAAGCCTGAGAGCAAGATAACCCAGGTCGGAGGACGCTGGGCTCTGGACCTCAGGGTAAAGAACCTCGGCTCAAGGACGGGCAGTTCAAGGACTATCCGCATAGTGAAGATAGTGGTTGGCAACGAGCATATAGAGTGCAACATAACCATAGCGCCGGGGGAGGAGCGCAGAATAGTGATGTTCCTGAACGGGGAGTACGAGGCCGGGCAGAGCTACCTGGTGACGATCTTCCTGGAGGACGGGTCCAGCTACACCGGGGCCGTGTGGGCGATAGGAAATCCGTCGACAACAACCCAGCAGGCAGGGGGATCCCCGGAGGAGAATGCAACCGAAGAAACCACAACCAGCCCCCAGACAACAACCACCTCACCAAAGCCAAGCCGCAGCCCCTCCAGCCAGCCCCCAGAGTTCCCCACATGGGTCTTCCTGGCAGTAGGTGTGGCCATTGCTGTTGTGGTGGTGTTGGGCATAGCCCTCAGAAAGCATTCGCACACCTCCTAAACGTCCCGGCCAGGAGGCAGGTGTTAGTTACGATGAAATCTCTATAGGAGGATCCGGTTAAGAACCTCAGCTATTCGCCCATCCACCTTGTTGAGGGGCCTGTCAGGTTCAGGGATCAAACCCTATCCTTCATCTGAAACGAAGATATATGGCTGAAAGAGTATTCTCTGCAACCTTTTCAGGCGCTCCTAAACGTGCTGGGGAAGTGTTTGGGGGCAGGAAACCGCACCCTATGAGTAGTGCTTAAATATGGATAATGGCTGACTAGTATGAGTCTTTATGAAGATACCTAGGCCTATGACTAAAGATGCGTTAATGTCGGCTTTCGGTGGGGAGTCGATGGCCCACATGAGGTACGTAATATTTGCAGAGATCGCCGAGAAGGAGGGCTTCCCAAACGTTGCCCGACTCTTCAAGGCCATCTCGTATGCAGAGAGGGTTCATGCTGAGAACCACTATAACAGGCTGGGAGAGCTGGACGTTGACGCAAAGGTTGTTGCTGGGGCCCCCTTCGGCCCGGGAAGCACCTCGAAGAACCTGGAGCTCGCCATCCGGGGTGAGGAATTTGAGGTTAACGAAATGTACCCTGCATACATAGAGGTGGCAAAGCTCCAGGGTGAAAGGGCGGCTGAGCTGAGCTTCAAGTGGGCTTATGAGGCAGAGAAGATACATGCGGAGCTCTACAGGCAGGCTAAGGAGCATGTGGATAGGGGGGAGGACTGGCCGCTCGATGGCTATGTTTGGATCTGCCCCGTATGCGGACACACCCATGTTGGCCCTACGCCCCCTGAGAAATGCCCTGTCTGTGGCACCGACGGGAAACGCTACCGGAAGTTCTAACAACTTTTTTCCATTACCCAGTTATCAAGGATGGGAAGCTTCATGGATCTATATGTGGTGTGACGTAAGTATTTATGTTTGTTTTTCGGTCATAGTGGTTGAGATGGGGTACTGGGCGAGGGTATGTATGGTTGCATTGGTGCTGCTTCTTATGGCTGGGGCTATAGCCGTATATGATATTGTTCTCCCGGCGGCTCAGATAGGGTTTGTCGATACATGCTGTGTTCCACCCAGCCTTGACCTCGGGTATAGCAGGATAGAGGAGGTTTTCGGCAGAGTTATAAGCGCTAAGTTTGAGCGCGTTGGGGGGCTTGGGTGGAGTTACATGAGGCCGGGCGACGTGGTAAGAGTTATGGTCGATAAGGTTCCCGGGACGGGCTCGGAGGATGTGGCTGGCCTCAGCTTTGCCGTCGAGGTTTATGTTGGAGACTGTGTGGAAAGGCCTCTCCGTATTTTGAGGAGGAGCTATAATGATGTGCCCTTCATCTTCGCCTGGAGCATTACTCGTGTTGGTGAGTACTATTTGACGGGGAATACTTTCTACTGGGTGGTAGTGCTGGCTCTAAGAGGCGGGAGGGTTGTTGACTGGAAGTCTGTGACAATTTCCACCCCCAGGCCGAGGCCCGGCCTGACGATGGACAGAGCCGTTTACCGTGTTGGCGAAACCGCCACGCTATCCATGGCGAATCTAGGATGTATAGAGATATGCACGGATGGAATACTCACCATATACTACTTGGATGGCGAGAATTGGATTGTTGCTAGGTGGGTCAAGGTGGAGCCGCAGGTAGAGGGCTTTTGCCTAAAGCCGGGTGCCATGCACACCTGGTGGATAAGCCTGGAAAACGCCAAGCCTGGTGTTTACAGGGTAGTGAAAACCGTGACCACGCCCCTTGGTGAGGCGGCGGTTTCGGAGGTCAGTTTTGAGGTTATTGCCGGCTAGAAATCGGTTGGATCCTGTTTGCTGTGCTACTCCCTGAGCGCCTCATGCCCTCGATCTATTGGCCTTGCGATGTAGTTGATTATCTCCTCGAGGTCAACGAACTCGTCGGCCGTCTCTATCAGGCGGGGGTCGGCTGGCCCCTTCCCCCGCTCCCAGTGAAAAACAACCTTTATCCTCACACCCCTATTGGCAAGCCTCTTCACGATCCTCGCCAGATTTCCGTCCCCGGAGATCAGCACGGCCTCGTCTATCCTGTCGGCCAGCTCAAGCATGTCCATAGCCATGTCCGCGTCAAAATCAGCCCTCTTAAAGGTTAAGCCCTTCTCATCAATATACGTGCGGATAGGCCTAGTAACAACCCTGTACCCATTCCTTCTGAGAAAGGTCAAAAAGCTCTGCTGCCTCCTCCTCTCCTCATCGGAACCCGAAACCTCCCCAGTATAGTAAAAAGCCCTTAACAAAAAGGCATCCCTTGAAAAATACTCAAGCAGCTTTCTGAAATCCACACCCTTGCCAAAATAATCCCTGGCAACCTTAGTTAAACCCCAGCCGTCAATAAACAGGACAATCTTCTTCAAACACGAACACCTCCAAACACACCAAGAGAAGAGGGCCTCCCTTAAAACCCTTTCGCAGAGACAATCCACCAGACAGGTCTGATAACATAAATGACCGGCCGGAGGGTATATTAGACAGGCCACACGGCTTACCTACGGTATAGTCATGGGGCTGGGACATTGATGAGAGCAGCCCTAGGAGACCGGCGAGATTAGCACT
>WAQG01000231.1 GCA_015520395.1 Candidatus Geoarchaeota archaeon | reverse complement strand
GGGCCCCGGGAGACTTCGTGGTTTGGAACCTTAACGACCTTAGGCCGAGCCCTGACGAAATCCTCAGGATGAGGTCGCTTCTGACGGTCATCGATGGGGAGGTCGTGTACTCAGGCCTTGAGGGAGGCCTTTAGCGAGGCCTCAAGTATATCCATGGCCCTCTCAAGAAGCTCCTCCTCTATGGTTAGGGGCGGGTGGAACCTAATCACATTCGAGTATATGCCCGCCTTTATCAGGAGTAGGCCCCTCCTCCTAGACTCATCCACAACCCTCGATGCCAGCTTCGCCGCCGGCCTCCTAGAACCCTTATCGCTTACAAGCTCCATCGCCCTCATAACACCCAGGCCCCTTACATCACCGACAACCTCAAACCTCTCATAGAGCTCCTCTAAACGCTTCTCCATTATTCGACCCAGCCTTAAAGCCCTGCTGCAAAGCTCGTCCCTCTCAAGGATCTCCAAGACCTTAAGGGCCACAGCAGCCGATACCGGGTTTCCGGTGAAGGTTCCGCCTATCGAGCCAGGCTTAATATTCCTTAGCACGTCGGCCCTTCCAACAACCCCGCTTATCGGCAACCCATTTGCCAAGGCCTTGCCAACTACGACTATGTCAGGCTCTATATTCCAGTGTTGAAACGCGAACATTCGGCCAGTCCTACAGAGCCCCGTCTGAACCTCATCGACTATCAGCAGGGCACCCAGCTCATCGGCGATCTCCCTCAGCCCCTCAAGAAACCCTTTTGGAGGAACGATAAAGCCAGCCTCACCTTGAATCGGCTCAACTATGATTGCGGCAACATCGCCAGGATTCAACCTGACCTTGGCCAGCCTCCTTATATAGCTGAGCTCAGGCTCAGCGTCGGCCGTGCATTCCTCCCTGTGGAAGGGGCACCTATAGCAGTATGGGTAGGGTACATGCTCTACGCCCGGGACGAAGGGGTCAAAGCCGACTTTATAGGGCTTATACTTACCCGTGAGTGTGAGGGCCATGTAGGTTCTCCCGTGGAAGGCCCCGTCGAATGCTATTATCGTTTTTCGCCCGGTCCACTGCCTAGCAATCTTTACGGAGTTTTCGACCGCCTCAGCCCCGCTGTTAAAGAATGCCGCCGACTTCTCGAAGCGCATGGGGGCGACCTCGGACAGCCTCCTGGCTAGATCCAGGTAGGGGGGATAATTTGCAACATGGATACATATGTGCCAGAGCCTCTGAAGTTGCTTAACAGCCTCTCTGACAAGCTCCTCATTTACGTGCCCCAGGGTTGCGACCCCTATCCCACTTGTCAAATCTATGTAGGCCCTCCCGGATTCATCGTAGAGAAGGGCGTTCGCCCCCCTCACAAAGGTTATTGGGTGTTCGAGTGGGACGCCCGATGACACGTACCTCCTTCGGAGCTCCATGTAGGAGGCGCTGTCTACATATTCTCCAATTTTTTCACCGCTTATTTCATTCATGTCCATATCACAACATTTTTTTCAGAAACGGTTCGATATATAGGTATGGTTTTATGTATGTCGTCTATATGGCTGTAACCGGACTGACAGGTTTTTATTCTTTGTGTCCCAAATCTCTGTTGTCATGAAAGGCAAGTCCCTGAAGCTCAGCCGTAGGGATATCGAGATACTTAAGCTTCTCCAGAAGGACTGCAGAATGCCGCTTGACGAGATAGCTAAGAGGCTGAACATGTCGAAGTCGACGGTTCACTACAGGATCAAGAGGATGGAGGAGGCGGGGATAATAGAGGGCTACTATGCCAAGGTGAATCCCGCCAAGGTTGGGAAGGAGTACATAACAGTGACGCTTGTTAGGGCCAAGTACGGGCCCGGCTACCATGAGAAGGTTGGTAAGAAGCTCGCCAGCATCAGGGGCGTCTGGGCGGTTTACTTCGTTTTAGGCGAGATAGACTTCATAGTTCTGGCAAGGGCGAATTCGAGGGACGACGTGCTGAGGATAATCAATGAGTTCATGCAGATGGAGGAGATAGAGCGCACGTCAACCCAGGTCGTTGTGAAGGTTATAAAGGAGGACCCCTCCGTGGATCTACCTTAAAAATTAAAATTTTCCTGCCCGATTATTTCTTTAGGCATGGTAAAGCTTTGGTGGATACTTCCGTTAATCGTGTTTGCCATCCTCCTAACCTATATCCCTACAACGTTTGCTGGGGCAAGCTCAGGGGGGCTCGACCTGCCGGGGCTTCCCGATGAGGGTTCGGTCACCCCGCCCCTAAGGAAGATCGAGCCATCACTACTTGTGAAGGAGGGGCGGCTTAGGGTTGTTGTTGAGTGTAAGGGCTACTGTAACTCCTCGGAGCTTAGGAGGGCTGGGCTTAGAATAGAGGTTCAGACGCCCTACCTGGTTCAGGGCACCATAGATGCCAGGGATCTGCCGCTGCTGGACAGCTTGGATAGTGTGCTCTTCGTTAGAAGGCCTCTCCCCGTATTTCCAGCCGAGGTGAGTGAGGGTGTGAGGCTTCTTGATGCTGACGAGCTTCAGGGGCTGGGCGTCTTAGGGGATGATGTCGATGTGGCGGTTATAGATGTGGGTTTCTACCCGGATGAGCCTGAGATAGCTAGCCGGGTCGTTGAGGTCGTCTCGTTTAGGAGCGATGGTGTCGTCACCCCGGACAACACTGTATATGCCCGGCACGGGACGGCCAATGCGGAGATAATTCTGGACATGGCGCCCAACGCCCGCCTCCACCTATACGTCGTCTCCACGGATGCCGAGCTTATCGAGGCCATAGACTATGCATCGACAAAGTGTAAGATTGCATCGATCTCACTATCCGTCCTCGGGAACGGCTGGTATGACGGCTCGAGCCCCGCATCCAGGGCTGTCGATGAGGCCAGGTCTAGGGGGATGCTTCCGGTCGTCGCTGCTGGTAACTGGGCTCAGTCGCACTGGTCAGGGATCTTTACGGACTCGGATAATGATAGGCTGCATGAGTTTAAACCCAAGGTGGAGCTAAACAGCTTTTATCTCTACGAGGGTGCGGAGGCCTTCCTGGTGCTTTCATGGGATGATCCATGGGGCGCCTCCTCAAACGATTTCGACCTATACGTGCTGGACTCGTCCTTCAGCATAATAGCGTCGTCGACCATACCCCAGACAGGGTCGCAGCCCCCGGTCGAGTACATAGAGTTCACCCCTCCCTACACAGGGATATATTATGTCGTCATCAAGAGGAAGTCCGCGTCGAGAAACGTGTACTTTCACCTGTTTGTGAACGGTCGCCTAGACATCTATGTTGAGGAGGGCAGCATACCCAACCTTGCCGACGCCAAGGGGGCATTTACGGTCGGGGCAATCAACGTTTTCACAGGCGAGATAGAGCCGTACAGCTCCAGGGGGCCCACGGCGGACGGCCGCATAAAGCCCGACATCGTGGCGCCCGACGGGGTCTCAACGGCCTCATACGGGCCCAGAAACTACTATGGGACATCGGCCGCAACCCCCCATGTGGCTGGCTTGGCGGCCCTGATCATGGGGAACTCTAGCCTTATTGCCGACGAGGTTCAGACATTTATAGAGCGGAACGCGATAGACCTGGGGTCCCCGGGGCCGGACAATGTTCATGGGTGGGGGCGCGCGAGGGCTGCGTTCGTCGCGGTGGACGTGTCGCCGCCCAAGATCCGCCCATACTTCGAGGTGATTGTGGATGAGCGTAGATATGAGGGTGCCCCACTGGTCTTCTTCTGGCTTCCGGAAACGAGTCATTCGATTAGGGCTGAAAGGCTGATTGTATCCTGGGGGACGGCCCGTTACATCTTTGGGTCCTGGAACCAGGCTGTGGGCTCGGCTCAAATGAGGTTCACATATGGTGGCGGAAAGATCTACTATACTGCATACTATACCCTTCAGTACCTGTTGACGGTCGAGCTGAAGCTTCCGGCCCAGCTGAACGTAACCATAAATGGGGTTTCGGCCATCTATGAGGGGCCCAACGTGCATGTTTGGGTTAATGAGTCCTCCAGCGTCTCGCTGGTGCCGGTGAACCCCTTCTACTACCATGGGAATGGTACTAGGAGCGTGTTTAAGGGCTGGGATGAGCCCGGAAACCCGCTGGTGCTTAAGTTCACCATGGATGGGTCTAAATATGTTAAGGCGCTGTGGGGCTGGCAATACCTGGTAACGGTGGACGCCGATCCTATAGGCGTGGAGCTGTCCGTGGGGCTTGCCGAGCCAGTTGAGGTGAGTCATTTTGAGGAGTGGATCGACGCCAGTGTAAGGTTGGCTATAGAGGTGCCCACCACGACGGTGGATTATGGGAATGGCACGAGGTGGGTTTTCGTTGGGTGGAGGGGCGACGTCCATGGAAACGCCACCCGCATTGAGGTGGTGGTTCAAAGGCCGTTTAAGGTGGAGGCTGAGTGGTCTAAGCAGTTCCTGGTCTCACTCATATTCTATGACAGCGTGGGGAGGCCCCTGAAGCCCTCCAGAGTAATCCTCGACGGCAGGACCCTGGACAACTACACCGGTGTCTGGCTGGATGCGGGCGACCACGTTTTGGGCAAAGTTCTCTGGGCGGGGTTCGAGGTGACACCTCAGTCCCAGAACCATACCTTCAATGTCGCCTCGCCGGGCGATCTGAGGCTGTTCCTCGAGG
>WAQG01000230.1 GCA_015520395.1 Candidatus Geoarchaeota archaeon | reverse complement strand
GCACGAATGTTATCTTTACGATCTCGCCTGGATGTACGATCACATTTATGTTGAATGCATCTAACATGAATCCGTGGGTCACATCTGCGCTCGTTAATATGAGTGTTACCTTCTGACCTTTTCTAACGACTATTTCGTCGGGCTCAAAGACCCATTGCCTTGCAACTATATGAATCTCAACTCCCTGCTCCGCCAAGATCTTCTGTTGCTGCTTATAATTATATACTCCTATCACTATTACAAGCACCGAGATTAGGATTAGAAGCCCAGCCACTATGTCTGTTACGCCCCTTCTCTTCCCGCGCCTCTTCATCCTATCAACCCCCCTAGAAGACCTCTCACATCAAACACCCCTAGCCAAACATTCAGGACTAGGATCGCATAGATTATTGCGAAAACTACGATTGGAATGGCGGATCTTATGGCCTTTGAGCGGGACTCGAACATGGCCTTAGAGATGTTCTTGATGGTGTTTACTGTCCAGATTAGGCCAAAGATTATTATTGCTGCCTGAATATAGGGGATCACTGATGTTCCGATCGGCGTCCAGGGGAGATCCTTGGTTCCGAAGAGGTTCCAGCCGAAGTTGAGCGGGTCTGAGATCACTGCTATGATGTATGATCCGTTAATCAGCAATATGTATAGGGCGAAGGCTATCCAGGCTGTGAGACTTAGGGGCACCAGCATGTAGGAGTAGTTTATAAACATCTTTTTCAGAGGTGGCGAATCCTTCCAGCCGCTCAGCGCCTTAGCGGCTACCACGAATATCAGAAATGCCACTGGCATGACGACGAGGGTTGACCCCCAGACTATCGCCGCGAAGGTGGCTAGCCTCTCAGGGTGGAAGCTCTCCTGCAACACGTTGTCGACGAAGATCCTGCTGAAGGTTTCGCCTCCAAATATGTTTGCAACGTCTTTAAACCATGGGTCGGGGCCCGCGAAGACCAGCGCATATATTACGGCTAGGGTGCTCATTATGAAGGCCTTGAATGGCTCGTCGAGGCCTTTCTTCTTAATTCCATGCCAGGGTTCGACATAGAGGTCGTTGCCACCCAGCCTTATGTTTAGAGCTATGTTGTCTAGTGGGCAGGTTTTGACACACTCCATGCAGAGGCCACAGTAGGCGTTCCTGTTCAAGTTCTGCGGAAACTCGAACCAAGGACATCCGTAACCCGCCGGACTCCCCCTTATACACTCCTTCCCAATGTGTTTAAGGCAGACTCCCCTATCCTTAACCCTTAGCTCGATCGGCGCAACCATGGAGTAGAGGCCTATGAATCCCGACACTGGGCATATGTACCTGCACCAGACCCGCTTCTCAAAGACCATGTGAAATATCGTGGGGAGCACCAGCACGAGAAGGACGAGCATTATGCCGGTTGCCCAGGGCCTCGTTGTCAATACTCCTATGAATGTCGAGACTGTCAGGAATGAGAAGTTCTGTAGCCAGATGTTATCGAGCTTCCTTGGCCATTTCTTCGCAAGCCCATAGCCCTTCTCCCTCTTCTTCTTTGTGAACGTCCTCCTCTGGAGCCATTCGCCTATCGCTGGCATTGGGCACATCATACACCACAGACGGCCGCCCAGCGGCGTCAATACTATCATTAGGGCGGCCCACCACAGTATCCATACAACCAGCACTGCAAGGTTCTTGTTCCCGACCGGCGAGCCGATGAAAGCGCTGACCATAAGTATTATGAATACGACAAAGTTGGGGAATATCACCGCGAACTGGAAGGACCTCGACTTAACGATCCGCTTAATGATGGGTATCTTAAGGAGGTCAAACCTATACTTGTACCCAGGATACCTCGCCTTCTGAGCCATGGACTCACCACCTCCAGATATAAAGGATGGCCATGGCAACTATGGCGGATATCACAGCGCTCCCCATACTGGCGTTCAGTGGTGTGGCTGGTCTGACAATAAGCTTTCCGGTCATGAACGGATGAAAAGGCCCACATGTCACGGTGCATCTAAATGTGAAGACGCCTGGCCTGTCAGCCTTAAACTTGACAGTTACATTACTGGGCATGCCCTCGCCGAGTATTAGGTCGGCCTTCACGTCATACCCCTCAATATATATGCCGTGGGAGACATCATCTGTAAACAGGTTTATCACGACGATATCGCCCTGATCAACCTCGATCACGCTGGGCTTATAAGCCCACTGCCTAGCGTGAACCTCAAAGTACCTGACCTTGGGCTCTAAGACCTGGGCTGTGGCAACGCTTAGCTTTATCAGGACTGTAGCGAGCGCCAGTACCAGAATGGTTGCCAGAAGTCGCTTTTTAAAATTATTAAGGCGCTTGGTACGGCGTCTTCCCATAGTCACACCTCAGCTTAGAATCTTTAACATAGGAATAAATCCTTATACCCAAATATTTTAGGGATATTTTCCAGGCTCGACACCAAAACCCATGAATCACCCAGTCGGTGAAGCTAGGTGGTTAGCCCCTGAACACCCATAGGAGAGGGACGTTTCTCATCCTTATGTCCGTCTTCATCCAAAATAACTCCTACTAAACTTTGGCTGTAGCATACAAAGTTGCTCCCCAACACCGTTGGAAGACCTATAGCTATCTAACGGAATCGCTAGGTGGTGGCTGTGAAACTAGATTAATTGAATTACTAAAGCCCACAGAATATGTTGATGCAAATAGAAACAATAAATAATTTTGGAGAATAACTCTGACCTTCTACGTCAGCCCGAGCTTTTCGAGAAGTGGGTCTATCCTGACCCTATGGTAGAATTTTAGATCCTTTGGATCTACTCCCATTGCCCAGTTAAGGAGCTCAGTGTACCATAGTACTGGGATGCTATACTTCTCCTCGAACATCTCTTCGACGTAGGGTTGGTTTCCATCCATGTGCATGTAACAGGACGGGCATGCGACCACTATCGCGTCAACCTTCGCCTTCTTTATCCAGTAAAGCTTCTCCCTCAGTATCTTAATACCTATCTCCCTATCAACCACCCCCGCTGGCCCGCCACAACACATGGTCTTTCTCATATAGTTGACGCTTACAGCCCCTGTAGCCTCCACCAGCTCATCCAGCTTCCTAGGTGAGGTTGGATCGTCAAAGTCGAGGTACTTGCTGGGCCTCAGGAGGTGGCAGCCATAGTGAACTGCAACCCTAAGGCCGGTTAGCGGCCTGACTATAGCCTTCCTTATCGCCTCTATCCCAACCTTATCGTAAAGGACGCCGGCCAGATGTGTTGTATCTGAGGTTCCGCGGTAAACTACACCTATCTTTTTCAGAGCTTCACCAACTATGCCAGCCATCTCCTCATCCTCCTTGAGGATACCCCTAGCCATCTTAAGTGTCTCGTAGCATCCAGGACAGGGTGTCAGGATGTCCCTCCCCATCCCCTCGGCTATCGATATGTTCCTGGCGGCGAGCGTCAGCCAAGCCCGCCTGTCAACCGCCTCCATGAACTGGGCCTCGGGGCAGCAGGTCGCACCCTTCATCTCCTCAATCTCTATGCCAAACCTCTCCATAACCAGCCGATCGGACTTCTCTACATAGGGCATCCTGTAGGCAACCCAGCAACCCGGGAACCAGGCGTACTTAAGGGTCATGGCGAACCACCACCCTCCCTAGCCTTCTTCGCAGCCAAAACATGGTTAACCGCGAAGATGTCAAAGACCAGCTTGGCGGCCTCGGCATCGAAGACCGGGGCTGGCGGAAGCCCGTACCGCGCCCTCCTCTTATCAATCAGCTTTGAGTAGGGGGCCGACATCCCCCTCTCCATCACCCTCCTAAGCTTCTCCGCTATAATATCAGGAAGTATGCCCCTCCTAGCAAGTATATTCCTAACCTCCGTAAGAATCTCTGAGACCTCGATCCTCTGTGGACACCTCTCGAGGCACGTGTGACACATTGCGCAGAGCCAGGCCACCTCGCTGTTTATAAAGCTCTGCCACGTGCCACTGGCAAGGCTCATTATCATCTTCCTCGGATTATACTCGGGCTCGGCCATAAATACTGGGCAGCTGCCCGAGCAGGTTCCGCACTGGTAGCAGAAGGCGGCCTTCCTTTCAAGCTCGTAGATCTCTACGAGCCGTTGGATGTCCTCCTCGAGCTCCTGAAGAACCTTCCTCTCAACAACAGCCTCAGACACGCTTCACCACCTCCCTCTTCTCGCCCCAAAAGCTCCTCAGGACAGGCTGGATCTGCCACGCCTTTCTAAGCATCTTATCCAGGAAGGGCCTTAGCTTGGCGTTCTCGGCCTTTATCTTCTCCGGGCCTAGCTTCTTAAGCTCCTTGACCATATCCGTCATTATCGCCGCCCACTTATCGCCCTCAGCGGCGGAGACCCACTCTAGCCTGAGCCTTGAGGGTGTCAGGCCAGCCCTCACGAGGGTCCTCTTATAAGCCTCAAACCTCCTCTTGGCCTGGACGTTTCCGGATATGTAGTGACAGTCGCTGCCAAACTCTGTGAGCCTGCAGCCAGAGACGAGAACCATCCCGGCCCCCATCCGGAAGGCCAGGTAGACCAGATCCCTGTCTATCCTGCCGGAGCACATCACCCTTATCAGCCTTGCGTTGGGCGGATACTCATACCTGCTGGTTCCCGCCAGGTCCGCGCCAGCGTAGCTACACCAGTTGCAGGTGAAGGCGAGTATCTTCTCCTCCGGGTTCTCCTTAAGGTACTCGATTATCTGGGAGGCTATCTGCTCGTCCGTGAAGTGATGCTGTATTATGGCGTCGTATGGGCACTCGGCGACACATGTTCCACACCCATGACACTTGGCTGGTATCACCCGCGCCGGCTGTCCTGGTGGAAGCTCTATGGCATTGTATGGGCAAACCCTAGCGCAGGCCCCACACTCTATCTTCGGATTTATACCCCTTATACACCTGTCCGGCAGGATGTACGAGATTATGGGCTCTATCGAGACGTAGTCCTGTGAGAGTATTCTGGCAGCCCTCGACGCTGCACCGCTGGCCTGGGCAACGCTGTATGGAATATCCTTCGGGCCGTGGGCGGCTCCACATATGTATATCCCCTCTGTGGGCGTATCGATCGGCTTTAGCTTCGGGTGGGATTCGAGGAAGAAGCCGGCCCTGTCGACCGGTATGTTGAGTATCTGGGAGAGCTTATCACTGCCCCACCTCGGGACTGCTGGTGGGGAAAGAACAACCATGTCGTACTCCTCTCTTATCGGCCTGCCGAGGGCCAGGTCCTCTCCCACGATTATCAGGTTATGGGTATCGGGGTCCTCGAGGATCTCGGCAGGCTTTCCGCGGACGAACTTTATGCCCTGTCCCCTAGCCCTCCTGTAGAACTCCTCATAGCCCTTCCCGGCGGCCCTGATATCGATGTAGTAAACTGTGATGTCCATGTCCGGGTAGTGCTCCTTAAGAAGTATCGCGTTCTTTATCGTGTACATGCAGCAAAAACCTGTACAATAATCCTTCCACTTAAGATCCCTGGATCCAACACACTGGATAAATGCGACCTTCTTTGGAGTTTTCCCATCGGATGGCCTGATAACATGACCCTCCGTTGGACCAGCCGCATTTATAAGCCTCTCAAGCTCAAGAGCCGTCACCACGTTGGGATAGGAGCCGTATCCATACTCCCTTATCTGCGATACGTCCATCAGGTCGTAGCCCGTCGCGACTATTATGGCGCCCACCTCCTCCTCAATTATCTCCGGCCTATCGCCGTAGTTTATTGCGTCTGCCCCAGCCGCCTTGCAGGCATCCATACATCTCCCGCAGACAAGGGGCGTTAGCCCTAGACAGTTTTTCTCGTCGAGAACGTAGGCTGCCGGGACGGCCTGCGGGAACGGTATGTAGATGGCCTTCCTCCAACCGAGCCCCTCATCAAATTCATTGGGAACCTCAACCGGACAGACCTTCTCGCACTCTCCACACGCATTGCACTTATCGACATCAACATACCTCGGCTTCTTGAGTATCTTGACCTTAAAGTTTCCAACATAACCATCAACCTTTATGACCTCGGAGTAGGTGTAGAGCTTGACGTTGGGCCTCCTGGCAACATCGACCATCAGGGGGCCGAGAATACATATGGAGCAGTCCAGGGTCGGGAAGGTCTTGTCAAGCTGAGCCATCCTGCCACCAATGCTCGGCTCCCTCTCAACCATTATGACCTCGAAGCCCATATCCGAGAGATCCAGCGCGGCGCTGATCCCAGCCACGCCACCCCCGATTATCAAAACCCTCTTTGTCACAGGAACCTTTATCTCCTCAAGCGGCTTATTCCTGCCAACCTTGGCGACTGCAGCGGCAATCGTGTCCTTGGCCTTCTCAAACGCCTCCTCGGGCCACTTAGAGTGGCACCAGCTACAATGCTCCCTTATATTGGCCATCTCGAAGTAGAACGGATTTAGGCCGGCATCGGCAACCGCCCTTCTAAACGTGGGTTCATGCATCTTGGGCGAGCAGGCGGCGACAACGACCCTGTTAAGGTTGTGCTCCTTGATATCCTTCTTGATGAGTGCCTGCCCTGGGTCGGAGCACATATACCTATAGTCTCTGGCAACGACCACCCCGGGTAGCTTAGATGCATACTCCGCCAGCTTTCCACAGTCTAGGACGCCAGCTATGTTGAGGCCGCAGTGGCAGACGTAGACCCCTATCCTAGGCTCCTCCTCTCCACCCTTCTCCTCCTTAGGGTCGGGCATCACGCCTTCACCTCCACCTCCCCCTCCTTAAGGAGACGGAGACCATACTCATAGCCGGTATTAAACGCCCTCAGGTTTAGGGCCTCGGTGCCGGGGGGCACGCTCGCCTTAACAGAGTTCTCCATAGCCTCCTTCGGGACTAGCTTGGTTATTGCGGTGAGCGCGCCAACCAGAACCATATTTGCAACGATCCTCCTCCCAAGGCTCTCGGCAATCCTCGTAGCAGGGACAGCATAGATCTTGGAGGCCTTTTTCGCACGGTCATCCACCTTAACTAGATCCGGGTCGATCACCAGTATCCCCCCAGGCTTCAGGTCGCCAATGTATTTCTCGTATGCCGCCTGGGACATCACAGCCAGGAGATCCGGCTCCAGCGTCCTCGGATAGTCTATCTCCTCGTCCGATATTATAACCTCAGACCTAGACGCCCCGCCACGGGCCTCTGGGCCGTAGGACTGCCCCATGACGGCGTTCATCCCGGCGTAGACGGCGGCAGCCCTCCCGATCACGACCCCTGCGAGAATTATCCCCTGGCCACCCAGGCCCCCAAGCCTTATCTCATACCTACCCATCACCCACCACCTCCCTACAGCCTTGCATGGGTCCTTATACCCCTCTTCTTTAGGCTCTCCTGAACCCTCCTCTCAAGCTGCTTGAGGAGCTCCACATACCCAGGCCTCTCATAATCCACGAACTCGCCAACCACTATCCTGTCCATGCTGAGCTCTGCCTTGGCTGGGTCTATCCCGTTCATTATGACCGACTTCTCCTTAAACCACCTCATCCAGTCCAGCGGATCCCTCATCCTGTTCCTCCTCCCATAGTACTCGGGGCACGGCGAGATGTACTCGATGAATGAGAAGCCCTTCTTCATAAGCGCCTTCTTAATGGACTCCCTAAGCCACTTCACATGGATCGCGGTCCACCTAGCCACGTAGGTCGCCCCAGCGGCGGCGGCCAGGTAAACCAGGTTGAACGGATTCTCAAGGTTCCCGTAGGGAGAGGTCGTCGTTCTCCCCTGGAGCGGCGTGGTTGGGGCTACCTGGCCGCCCGTCATACCGTAGTTAAAGTTGTTCCCACATATCACTGTCATCTCTATATTTCTTCTAGCGGCGTGGATGAAGTGGTTTCCGCCTATCGCAAAGAGATCCCCGTCTCCTCCAAACACCACGACATGAAGGTCGGGATTAGCCAGCTTAACCCCTGTCGCCACCGCTATTGCCCTCCCGTGGGTAACGTGGAGGCCGTCGAGATTGAGGTAACCTGGGATCCTCGAGATACAGCCTATCCCCGAGACTATAACGATCTTGTCGGGATCCAGGCCAAGCTCGTCGATGGCCCTTAGGAACTCGCCCATGAGGATGCCGTAGCCACAGCCGGTGCACCATATGTGGGGGATCATCCCCCTCCTAAGGTACTTGCCCAGCGGATGGGTCTTGAATACATCAAGCTTCTCGACAACAACGGTTGTCACGGCTTCCCACCCCTAACAGACCTGACTATACCCTCTAGAATCTCATGGGGGGTGTGTAGGGCCTCCCCGAACTTCGGGAGGAAGGTTATCCTCCTGTAATCCACCCTCCTCTCAACCTCCCTCACGATCTGCCCGTAGTTAAGCTCGGCTACCACAAAGCTCTTAACGCTCTCCGCCAGCCTCTCGATTATGTGCTCTGGGAAGGGCCAGATCGTCTTGAGCCTTAGAAGACCCGCCCTGATCCCCTTCTTCCGGGCCAGCTTTACAGCAGCCTTAGCAGCCCTGGCAACACTGCCAAAAGCTATCACAGCCACATCGGCGTCCTCTAGCATGTACTCCTCTACCCGAACTATCTTCTCCTTGTTTCTCCTTATCTTGTCGCAAAGCCTCCTCACAAGCTTCTCCTGCTCGTAGGGGTCATCCGTCCTTGGGAAGCCCTGCTCATTGTGGGTCAGGCCAGTTGCATAGAACCTGTAACCTTCTCCGAGTATCGCCATTGGAGGCACTAAGTCCTCCTCCGGCTCGAAGGGCTTGTACTCCTCGGGCGGCACCTTAGGCCTCTTCCTATTTACGACCCGTATCTGGTCGGGCTCAGGGATCACGAGCTTCTCCCTGGTATGCCCAAGTATCTCATCCATAAGCACTATTACAGGGGTTCTGTACTGCTCGGCGTAGTTAAACGCCTCAATCGTAAAGTCGAAACACTCCTGAACCGTCGAGGGAGCCAAGGCGATTATCTCATAGTCGCCATGCGACCCCCACTTAGCCTGCATTACATCCTGCTGCCCGGGCTTCGTCGGCTGTCCAGTGCTCGGCCCACCCCTCATAACATTGACAACAACGACCGGAGCCTCCAGCATGGCCGCAAGCCCTATATTCTCCTGCATCAGGCTGAATCCGGGGCCGCTTGTCGCCGTCATGGGCTTTGCCCCCGCGTAGGAGGCCCCGACCAGCGCCGCCATCGAGCCCAGCTCGTCCTCCATCTGGATATATACTCCTCCTACCTCCGGGAGCCTGACCGCCATGTGCTCGGCCAGCTCGCTTGACGGGGTGATTGGGTAGCCGGCGAAAAACCTGCATCCTGCAGCGATAGCCCCCTCAGCTGCGGCTACATCCCCTATGACGAAATATGTTCCAGTAAGTACATCCCTCCTCTCCTCACTCAAGGCAGGTACACCTCCTTTCTGATCAGGTATATGGCGAAGTCGGGGCATATCTCCTCGCACATCCCACAGCCTATACAGGCGCTGGCATCCTTGACCATTGGTGGGTGGACGCCCCTCTTGTTGTAGTGTGGGCTGTAGTCGAGGACGTTCATCGGGCAGAAGGTTATGCAGTATCCACAGCCCTTGCACAGCTCCTCGTTAACCACGATCTCGACGTCGGCGATCTTTATGTTGAGGGCGGGTTGTATCGGCCGGTTGGCGAACCGGGGCTGTTGCCTTACTACCATACGTTCCCCCTCACAATACTTACAGGTAAATTCACCTATATATTTTTTAAAGTCGTGGGTATTTTGTAACCCTAATTACTTTTATCCTGAGCTAAAACACATACAACATATATCTAGCTCTAGAAAACATATATT
>WAQG01000229.1 GCA_015520395.1 Candidatus Geoarchaeota archaeon | reverse complement strand
GAAGGGCGTTAACCTCAAGGTTGAGAGGGGCGAAGTTTACGTCATCATGGGGCCCAACGGGAGCGGGAAGACAAGCTTAGCCATGGCGATAATGGGACACCCCTCCTACAAGGTTGTCGAGGGAGACATAGTTTTCAAGGGGGAGAGCATAGCCAGTCTTCCAGTCGAGGAGAGGGGCCTCAGGGGCATCTTCCTGGGCTTCCAAAACCCCGTGGAGGTCCCGGGCGTCAGGCTCTCAACGTTGGTCATAGCATCCTACAATAAGAGGAGGGGCCTGGAGGATCTGACGAAGCCCTCGGATCCAAGGCTTCTTCAGAGGATGATGCGTGTTGCGGAGGACGTCGGGCTGGCGAGGGAGCACCTCTACAGGGAGGTTAACATCGGGTTTAGCGGCGGTGAGAGGAAGAGGGCCGAGATCCTCCAGCTACTTCTCCTCGAACCGGAGCTCACAATCCTCGATGAGCCCGACTCGGGCCTCGACGTCGACGGGGTTTGGATGGTGGCGAAGATAATCGATGCCCTCAGGAAGAAGGGCCGCTCAGTCCTCCTCATCACCCACTACGCCAGGGTTCTCAGCTACGTGAAGCCCGACAAGGTGGCGGTTTTGGTGGACGGCCGCATAGTTGATAGGGGCGGCGCCGAGCTGGCCGAGATAGTTGAGAGGGAGGGCTACTCGAGGTACCTTGAGGGGGAGTAGCCCGTGGGGTTTGATGAGCTAAGCAGGGTTCTTGAGGAGGCTAGCTTTGAGGAGATCCTCAGGTACGTGAAGCCTGCTGGAAGGGAGGTTGAGATAAGGGGCAGGATTTCGAGGGGCCTGGTCGAGGAGATATCAAGGCTCAAGGGCGAGCCAGACTGGATGAGGAGGCTGAGGCTTAAGGCACTTGAGCTCTTTGAGAAGCTTCCAACACCCAACTGGCTTATAGGTGTCGAGGAGCTCGACCTCGATGAGCTCTCCTACTACGTCAAACCTTCAGCCCGGGGGGTTGCCGAGGGTTGGGAGGAGCTTCCCAGCGAGATAGCCGACTATTACAGGAGGCTGGGAATCCCCGAGATGGAGGCGAGGTTTCTGAGCGGGCTTTCAGCCCAGTTTGAGAGCGAGGTGGTTTACGCGAGGCTTAAGGAGAGGTTGGCGGAGCGGGGCGTCGTGATGATGCCGATGGATGAGGCAGTGAAGCGCTACCCAGACCTGGTCAAGAGGTATTTCATGAGGGTTTTCCCACCCTCCGACCACAAGTTTGCAGCCCTCCACGCAGCCCTTTGGAGCGGGGGAGTCTTTGTCTACGTCCCTCCTGGGGTGAGGGTTGAGGAGCCGATCGAGGCGTTCTTCCTCATAGGCTCGGAGCTCCTTGCCCAGTTTGAACACACGCTGGTGGTGGCGGACAAGGGTTCCTACATCCATTTTATCGAGGGGTGCGCCGCGCCGATGTACAGGAGGTACAGCTTCCACGACGGGGCTGTCGAGATATATGCGGCGGAGGGAAGCCATGTGAGGTTCACGACAGTCCAGAACTGGAGCAGAAACATCATAAACTTCAACAACAAGAGGGCGATAGCCGAGGGTGGCGCCAGGGTGGAGTGGGTTGAGGTCAGCATTGGGAGCAGGGTCTCCTACGTGTACCCCTCAACCATACTGAGGGGGCCCGGCTCCTCCTCCACGTCAACCCTCATCTCGATAGCCAACGGCCCCTACATAAAGGATGGCGGCTCGAAGATGATCCACGCCGCCCCCGACACGAGAAGCAGGGTGGTGAGCAAGAGTATAAGCGCCAACGGCGGCATAGGGGTCTACAGGGGGCTCGTAAGGGTTCTCAGGGGGGCTAGGGGCGCCAGGGCCCACACCCAGTGCGACTCCCTGATACTCGACAAGGCGTCCAAGGCGTACACCTACCCCCACGTCCAGGTCGACGAGGAGACAGCGGTGGTAACCCACGAGGCAACGGCCGGAAGAATAGGGGAGAAACAGCTATTCTACCTCATGAGCAGGGGACTCTCGGAGGATGAGGCCAAGAGCCTCGTGGTTCTGGGCTTCCTTGAGGAGGCCGTTAAGAACCTGCCCTTCGAGTTCGTAGCCATCCTGAACAAGGTCATACAGCTGGAGTTCTCAAGGAGGGGTGCCGTCGGTTGAGGGACTGGGGCGAGCTTAGGGCTAGGGCCGAGGAGCTCCTGGAAAAAACCCCCTTCCAGCAGGTGAGGGACTCGCCAACGGTAAAGTACTACACCGACTGGGGCATCTTCGAGTCAAGGATGAACTTAGGCCAAGAGTCCTGCCCCGGGCCCCCGAGACACAACGCTGAAATCCTGCTCTGGGCAGGCTTGAGCGTTGTGGATAAGGCTGGACTTAGGGTAGAGCCATTAAGGGAGGGCATAGCCTACATCTATGATGGCCCCTTCAGCCTGGTAGGGCCGACCAGCAAGATCCTGGCCCTCCACATGGCCAGGTGGGGTGACGGGGTGTATATTCATATTCCCAGGGGTGTCAGGCTGGAAAGGCCCCTCAGGATAGCTATGTGTGGCGGGCTGAACGGCTACGTTGGGCACCACGTCTACATCGAGGCGGAGGGTGACGGCAGGATCCTCTTCCACGAATATGTTCCGAGGGCGGGGAACGGCCTAAAGACGACGGTCATAGAGGGGTACGTTGGGCCCGGGGCCAGTCTAGAGATCGCGACCGTTGTCGAGGCCTCAAAGCTCGCCCCCATCTTCCACCTAAAGCGGATAAGCCTCGGGGAGGGTGCATCCGTCTCCTCCACGGTCTTCACCCTGGGCGGCAGGATGAATCACGTGAGGGAGGAGTACATCCTGGCTGGCGGAGGCTCGGAGGCCTCCGTCAAGGCGGGGATAGTTGTGAGGGGCG
>WAQG01000228.1 GCA_015520395.1 Candidatus Geoarchaeota archaeon | reverse complement strand
CTCTAGACCCATGGACCCAAGCATCCTAAGCCCATGGCGAACATTGCTCCACTCATGGGTTCCGCAGAAGTTCATCATCCTGATGGGGCCCAGCCCCCTCGCCGAGAGCTTCTCAAGGTAC
This sequence comes from Candidatus Geoarchaeota archaeon, assembly GCA_015520395.1. Taxonomy (GTDB): domain Archaea; phylum Thermoproteota; class Thermoprotei; order Gearchaeales; family WAQG01; genus WAQG01. The sequence continues at coordinate 5,311 of WAQG01000228.1, read as the reverse complement.
TTGGCTATGAGGCTGCGAAGGCGGGCTGCAAACTCCCCAGTCTCCTTGAACACCCCTACTATAGGATCTGTCCCCCCCAAACCCGATGAACCCCACGAAGGATATCTGACACCCAACATATATCGTTCCCTCCTCTATTTGATGATAAAGCTCAGTACGGCGGCGATAAGCATCACTACCACCCCTGAGACCACCAGGGCCGAGGCGGCCATGTACCAGGACTCCGGGATCTCCACACGCATCCTGACAACCACGTTCCCCGCGCTACTCGACTCTATTCTCAGGATATGTTCACCTGGAGGCACCCTGAACTCCACCTCGAAGCCCGAGCCGACAACCTCTCCGTCTATCTTCACCGTCACCTCAACATTGGAGGCGACAACGCCTCTAATAGGGCGCTTGTGATTAAGGGGCAGTTCAAAGGGTCTTTCGGGCCCAACAACACCCCTTTCGGTTTCACCGTAGGATGGAACGTTCGAGGCTATAAGCTCGGTTATGATGAATCCCATGAGGCCGAGGATAAGGAGCATCACACCTAGGGCGAAAAGGAGCTTTCTCATACCGTTAAACCCTATGTGGCAGGGCCATATAGCTCTAACCTACCGCTTCTGAACCTCGGACAAAAGCCTTAGGCCATCTAGAAAAACCTCAAGCTCCACCCCATCAACATCTATAGGCAAGCTTTCTACCCAGGCATCCTCAACAAAATACTGTAGCGAATAGACCTTTCCATCGATGACGGCCATGACGCCTGAGGGGTCCGAGACAATGTATACATCGTGCTCCCCGACCCCAGGAAGGTACGCCTCGACCTCTGATGGGAGAAGCTTCACCAGGAAGAACACGATCCTACCCCCAGTCCTGAGCTCAAGCGGCCTGGGGAGGTTGGAGGCGTTTAACCCGTATTTGCCTGCCTTAGGACCTAGCACCACGGCCATCTGGGCGACGAGAAACCTATCCTTGCTGAAGTTCCCCTTGACGGCCTCTAGAAGCCTAACCCTCCAGACTGGCGCAATGCACTTGAACACGAGCTCCCCATCGTCGTAGAGCCTCGAAGGGCCTCCGCCGGGCGTGTACACCTGGTAGACCCCCACAAGCTCCTCAACCTCGACCAACGCTATGTGGGTCGATGCTTCCACAAGCTCGCTCAGGGTTCTGGAAGGATGGTACCTTATTATCGAAGCCTTGATAAGCGGCTCCAATGGCTCAGGTGTCGAATACTCGACCCGGCTTATCTCCTGGTACCTCATATAAACGTAGCCCACAGCGGCCAGGAGCACTAGTATAGCCAGAAGATACGGCAGCTTAGACTTCAACGCTAAGCCAACATCTTGGGACTGCCGATAAAAACCTTACCTAACCCGCCTCGAAGCCCTCCTAGCCCTCCATCTGAGAAGCTCCCTTCCAAGCCCAAGGCGTCTTATCTCCTCACGTATGTCGACATCCTCCTTATCCCTCTCCTCAACCACAAGCCAGGGCACGTAGATTAGGGACGGCACTCTCACCCATGGAAAATGCCCATAAACCCTTATAGGAAGAAGCCTACACACCCTATCCCCAAAAGCCTCGCCATGATCACTAGTAATGATAGTCCTTCCAGGCAGAAAATTCACGAGCCTTGAGACGTACCTGAGGACCAGCCTGAGGTTTGCTATGTAGGCCCTTACCAGCACCCTCTTTGGCAACCTGATATTCAGCTCGACGTCGTAGATCTTGTGGGGGTAAAAGCGCAGCTTGGGGCGCGGCTCCCTCCCGGAGAGGGCGGAGCTCCTAAGATGCTCGAGGTAGCTTTGAGTTAATCCCTTAAGGGCTAGGTATGGGTAGTGGGGCTGCATAAAGTGTATTATAAGCCTTTTCTCGGGGTAAAGCGCCGCGGCCACGATAGAGTACCTATACATGGTGGATGGCAGCACAGTTCCATGCCTGCTGTCCCAGCCGAAATCCCAGACTGATATCACATCATAGAAGACATCCTTGAAGTAGAGGTCGACGAAGGGGTTGGCGGTCACATAGACTATGTCTTTAAAGCTTCCATAGGAGAAGTTCTCCCTTAAAAAAGACCTGGTGTCGGTTCCAGCCGAGATCCTGTATTCAAGCCTGCCGCGAAGACCGGCCTCCCTGTAGAAGGCCCGAAAGAAGTCATATCTACAGGCGTCAAGTATTATCAAGCTGTCCCAATCCTCATCAACGATCCTTACGCCTGGAGGGCCGTGGGAACACAGCTTCCGGATGAGAAGCCGCTGCCACCATCCAGGGTCACGCCAGTTCTCCCAAAGATTCAGAGCCACCCTCCGAAGCTTCCTCAGCATCTGAGGATCACCGCCGCACTCCCCGTACATCTACATCTTGACGCCTAAAGTGTCTTTAAGCCTTGCCACAGCCCGCCAAAAAATCTCCCTCATACGCTTATCTATGAGATATAGAATTGCAAAATATGCGGAGGCGGAGTAAATAATTATTCCGGCAACCTTCCAGATCATCCTATATATGGACACCTCGATCGGTATTGTTACAAGCTGCCCGAAAACAACTATGGGGAGCGACGCCACCCCGAACCTCGCCAGGAACACCAGGTATCTCCCCAACGGCAGAGATACTCCAAACTTCTGCCTCAGCCTTAGGGCGAAGAGGGTTGAGACCAGGGAGTCCCTAATTATGAAGGCCACCCCCCACATGATCAGAAGCTTAAGTACATCGCCCTTAAAGATGATTGAGGAGAGGGTCAGGATGGCGAGGTAGACTCCCATAACCAGGTACCATATCGTCGGGGCCTCGAAGAGCGCGGAGCCAAGCAGACTTGCATCCTCAACGTCCCCGCGCTCAAAGCCTACAAACACGGTTCGGTAGATCTTCCTGAGGAAAAATGGGATGAGGCTCAGGATAAACACCCTGAGCGCATCGCCGGTGAAGACGAACCGAGGATTATATATAGAGAGTATCTGGGGGGCGAAGACGAAGCCCCCGACGACTATCGGTATTGTGAGAACGTAGGCCAGCCAGAAGACTTCCTCCACATCCTCAACACTCCTCTTGGCCAGTATCCTTGGGTACAGCGCCGACTGGACATCTATAGTCCTGTAAACCATATTTAAGATGGAGTATATAGCTGTAAAGTAAGCTATCGGCTCCTCTACGCCCACGATCAGGAAGACTATTAAGACGTCCAGCGAGGAAACCGCCCTTAACACCCCGTTATATATGGGGAGCCAGGCCCTCCCCAGCCAGGTCTTCAAGACCTTGAACTCAAACCTGCCACCAAAAATGACCCTGTGTTCAAGCTTAGCTAACGCCGCTATAGCCACTCCACGTCCAGCTATAGCCGACAGGACGGCTCCAAGTAGGCCCATCCTAAGCATCGCGACGGCTATGAGCGCGAATATGGATTGAGCGACTCGAAGAACCAGGGAGCCTACTCCAACATATTCGGGCTTGTACCCACTTGCTGTGAAGCTGAGGGCCTCGTACACATAGTTTTCGAAGAGTATCAGGGTTGATAGGAGCAGTGGTATTAGGGGCTGGTTAAAGGCTGTGGATGCGCCATACATGAGGAGCAGGTATATGCCTGAGGCGGCCGTTCCAAGCGTTAATGAGGCGACGATCCCTGTAAGGGCAGTGTTAAAGCCTCTGCTGATGGTTCTTGGGAGCCAGTATGTGTAGATGTTTGCGAAAATCATGATGTAGTTTATGTAGCTGAAGATGAGGCCCCATATCCCGAACTCCGTGGTGGTGAGCTTTCTAGCAATGATTATGGCGAACAGAAGGCTGGCTCCCAGGGATAACGCGTTAGCAGCATAGTTAACGATCGTTGCATACCTTATCCTCACATGCGCCCCTGGCAGTACGTTAAGGTTTGACAATCACGACACCTCAGTCGTGCACGGCAAGTTTGCGCCAGGTTCTTAGGGTTCTTCTATAAAGCCTCCATCTCCCCAAATAATTAAACGTGTCTCGGACGCCCTCGACCCTGAGGGGCAGTTCATCAAAAGCTATATCGGCGCTCTCCGGGAACGGCAAGCCCAGGAGACCCATAACTAGGGGAGCCACAGCGTAGGGAGGAAGCCTAGAGCCCTCCTCAACGCGCTTCTCGAAGGGCGCCTTAACCATAAACACCCCTCTAGGCCCATGCTGAGCAATGGGCTTATCCAGCCTCACCACAGGTCTCCCCAAAACCCTGCTTGAGGAGAAGAAGCACCCCTCCTCATAATTAGGCCTCACAATTATTTCAGGAGCCCTTCCCACGTAAGGCCCCCAGTAAACCTCCTCCCTCCTCCCAACCCACCTAATACAATCAAAGCTCCTCAGCCCCTCAATTATCTTAGGGATCAACTCCTCATTAAAGACATAGATCCCTGAGGATGTGTATTCTAGGAGGGCATCCGAGGCACGTATATCCACCGAGGGCTCCCTCAACGCTAGCTCCCGGCCTGTGAAGGCTCTATAAAGCATCTTCACAGCCTTCTTCAGGGCCCTCGCGGGACCCCCCAGCCCCCTAAGCCTCAACGCGACTTCAGGGCTGAGTACAAGCAGCTTTTTCTCCCCACCTTGAACAGGCTCCTCAAAGCCTACAAACTCCATGTGATCCCTAAGCCTCTTCCCCTCCTCAACCGTAAGCTTAACGCACCCCATGTCATGAAGTATCCGGTTCACGCTCACAACCTTTTGATAGGTCTTGAAGCCATGATCGGAAACTACGATGAGACTATCCGAATTCTCAAGAACACGGCCAATAATTTTATCGACAAACTCAAACACCCTATTCTCCGCCTTGGTTATCTTGGATCTCGGATCCAGCATCTCAGGATTATAGTGTAGATAGGGGTCTGGGAATGGCAGGTTCACCCATAAGAGGCTCCACTCCAGCCCGTCAACCATCTCCTCTATTAGGGCTAGGTATTTCTCGGCGAGCCCGACATACGCCTCTGGGGAGGTTCCATGGGCCTCCTCCACAGGCCCAAGGATATCCACGTATCTCCTCATGTGTTCGGGGTAGTAGAGCGGCTTAGGTGCGAAGAACGAGTGGCTTATCACCTGGGCCTTCCGTATCTTAAAGATTGGGTAGTCCGGAATGGGGTTCACCATTATGCTAGGCACACCAACCATAGCCATCATTTCATGGATCCTCGGGTGGCCTAGGTGCTCCGCGGTGAACAGCTCCTGGGATCTGTCGCGGCCTATCCGGAGAAAACCGAAAATGCCGTGCTTCCCAGGATTAACGCCTGTGAGTATGCTGGACCATGAGGGGGGCGTCACTGGGGGGAATGCATCGAGCACAAACTTGTAGGAGGACTCATAGACGCGCCTGAGGGTCGGG
>WAQG01000227.1 GCA_015520395.1 Candidatus Geoarchaeota archaeon | reverse complement strand
CCCTAACGGCCGCCGCTGAGGGTGCTATCGCGGCGGATACGGCATACAAGTATATACTTAACAAATTTGGTGAGCCCCTAGGCTCTACGTAGTCTTAGAGGTTGCTTGTAAAGGTTACAAAAGGGTTGTTCTGCAAGGCTAAGATGCCGACATGCCACCCTTGCCCAAGGGGTAGCGCCACGTTTCGGCTGTTGAGTAAACCTTAATTTGCTGTCTGTGTATTTCTTGGGTGGTGGGCCGGTAGTTCAGTGGTAGAATGCCCGCTTGGCATGCGGGAGGTCGCGGGTTCGAATCCCGCCCGGTCCACCAACCTTTATTTATTTATGATTTCTAGGTATCAGTGGCTGGGAGTGTGAAAGGCGTGGCAAGCCCTATAACTGCCAGGTATGTTGCAGAGATTAAGACGCTCATTGGCCGGAGGGTTGAGGTCTATACGAGCCAGGGGAGAAGGTATAGGGGCAGTGTCTCCGCGCTGAATCCCGAAACCCTCACACTCGTGCTTTCCAACGCCGTTGACCTTGACAAGGATGTCGAATACCCCCTTGTGGTTATAAATGGTTCGAGTGTTTCCGAGGTTCTTTTGGCGGAGCACCTGTTCGACCTTAGGAGCCTTGCTGAGAGGCTGGAGAAATACTTTCCACGGATGGTGAGGTATGATGAGGTCGCGAGGGTCATTGTCGTTGCGGGGACGGTCAAGGTTGGGGAGGATGGGATTATAGAGGGTACCGGCCCTATAGCGGAGCGGGTTAGGTCGATTTACGAGGAGTATTTAAGGGAGGTTTCCGGGGGATAGGATGAGCTTTGAGCTGAGGTACAAGGATCTGGGTGGAAGGGTCGGCAGGCTGGAGACCAGGCATGGGCCCATAGAAACACCCACACTTTTTCCAGTCATTAACCCCTTTAAGACGGGGCTAACCCTGGAGGAGATTAAGAATGCTGGTTTTAACGCGGTGATAACCAACGCCTATATTATCTGGAGAAGGCTGGGGGGCCGAGCGTCCGACGTACATCGACTCCTGGGCTTCGAAGGCCCTGTGATGACCGATTCGGGGGCTTACCAGATACTCCAGTATGGCGACGTTGAGGTTGGGCCCGGGGAGATTGTGGAGTTTCAGAGGAGGTTGGGGAGCGACATAGCCGTCATACTAGACATACCAACCAGGCTCAACGCGGACAGAAGCGAGGCCGAGCTCGGCGTCCATGAGACTATTCGGAGGGCCAGGATGCTTGAAAAACGGGAGGGGGACCCGCTTTGGGTGGGGCCGATACAGGGTGGAAGGTTTCTCGACCTAGTTAGGCTATCTGCAAGGGAGATGTCGAAGCTGGGATTTGACATATATGCCGTGGGGAGCCCCACCGGCTTGATGGAGGCCTACGATTTCTCAACCGTTCTAAAAATGGTTCTAGTCGCCAGAAAGGTGATCGGGCCCGAGAAGCCACTTCACCTCTTTGGAGCAGGACACCCCATGTTCATCCCGTTCATGGCTGCGGTTGGGGTCGATCTTGCAGACTCCGCATCCTATGCAATCTATGCGTCAGAGGGGCGATACATGACGCCGCATGGAACGTATAGGGTTGATGAGCTGGCGGAGCTGCCATGCAGCTGCCCCATATGCTCAAGATACACTGCAAGGGAGCTCAGGTCTTTGAGGGGTCAGGAAAGGTTCCGCGCCTTAGCGCTCCACAATCTATACGTCTTGGCCAGCGAGCTGAAGAGGGTTAGGCAGTCCATCATGGAGGGCTCCCTCTGGGAGTTGCTGGAGGAGCGTAGCAGGGTGCACCCATCCCTCTACAACGCCTTTAAGGTTTTGAAGGACGAGGTTAGGTACCTGGAGAGGTACGATCCTGTCAGAGGCCCTCAAGTTCAGGGAATCTTCTTTTACGGCGACCCAGTGAGACCCGAGACTTTGAGGCACCTGGAGAGGATGGTCAGGCGCTATCCGGTCTGGGATGACACAACACACGTGATCTTTATGCCGGCCCCCAAGGAGAAGCCTTACTCCCTGTCAAGGGTGTCCAGGTACCTCGAGAGCTTCATCAGAAGGCTCGGTTTGACTGGAAGGGTGCAGGTGTTCTTTCTCGGAGGGCCGTTCATAATCGTCCCATACGAGATCTCGGAGTTTTACCCGCTCTCCCAACATGAAGGCGAGGCTTGGAGCAAGGCCCTAGCCATAAAGACTTTGAGGAAGTTGGTCAGGGGGTTGTTGGGCGAGAGGCGGATAGTAGTAATATATAATGATCTGCTTAGGGGGGTTGTGAGGGTGTTTAGGGGTCGGGGAGTCGTGAAAATTGCAATTGGAAGCTTCCGTGAGGACGACGAGTATGTGGAAAAATTGGCGGCTATAGAGCCGGTGCTTAGAGAGGCGTTGCTCGGCTACATGTAGAACATGAAGTCCTCCCTCTTAGGAGGCCTAAATACCTCCTCGCTTTTGGCCTTCTCTTCAACCTCCTGCTCGGCCCTCTTCATCTTTTCAGCCAGCTCGTCTATGGCTTGAAGATCTATCTGGGCATTGTAGTGTTCGTTTAGGAAGCTGAGGGCGGTTCTCACCGCATTTATGTCAAGCTGGTATCTGTGTGAGGAGAGGGGCAGCACAGCTATTGCCGGGAAGTTCATTAGTTGGAAGTGGGCTAGCATGAGGGCGAGCGGGCCATAGATTTGTAGATCTGAGTCTATTTTTAGGAACTTGCCTTCCAGTATGAGATCTCGAAGCCTCCCTTTCTTTAGGTAAGCCGTTGTGTGTGCTATCCTAAATGGAAGCCACGTGTCTCCAACATAGTTGGTAAGGAGGCCGCCGATGAGCACAGCCTCACTAAAGCCGGAGTCCACAACCCATTCCGCAACGCTCTTCACGTATTCATGTATGTTTTCAGCACCGGGGAGGATCTCGTTAAGAAGTATTACGAAGTCCCCTCGCTCGTAAAGCTCCATTGGGAGGGCTATCCTGTCATCCTTCATCCTGACCGTGAGGGGCATCTTGTCCGTCTTAACGTAGCCTATATATTCCGAGCCATCCTGCTCAACCATGTAGTAGGAGGTGAAGTAGCCGACTATTCCAACACCGTGGAAGCCCGTCATGAAGAACTTCTCGCCCCTCCCAAGCAGCCCGCGCTTAGGCTCCCTAAGCAATACTATTTCGACGCCCATAGCTGTCCACACTAGTTAGCGTTAGCTCAACATATATACGTATCCAACCCTTCTGATAATGGGATAGGGCATGGAGGTAGCCGTACTGGGTGGAGGCAGGGAAGTGGGACGCCTAGCTATACTAGTGAAGTCTAGGGGTAAATCGTTCCTGCTGGACTACGGACTGATGTTTAATGACAAGGTGTCCTATCCGGGGCATGTGAAGCCCGGGGAACTCGTGGGCGTCGCACTAACCCACGCCCACCTCGACCACTCAGGCGCATTGCCACTCATATACGGCTCCGCCAACCCCCCAAAGCTCTACACAACGCCACTAACCCTAGAGCTCTCAATGCTGCTCATTGCTGATTTCCTCAACATAACGAGGGACTATGTGCCTTTCGAGATGGGGGAGGTTGAGAGGATGGCCTCGAAGACTGTGCCAACCTCGCTTAACGATGAGTTTGAGGCTGGCGACTTTGTTGTGAGGGTTAGGAACGCTGGCCACATACCGGGGAGCACGATGTTCATGATCGAGGCCGATGGCAAGACGATTCTATATACCGGGGATTTCAACACTATTGAGACGAGGCTTGTGGAAGGGGCTAGGGCGCCCGGAAGGCATGTAGACCTTCTTGTAATAGAGGCGACATATGCGGGGGTCGAGCATCCCCCGAGGAGGGAGCTTGAAAAGCAGTTTGTCGAGAGGGTTGCAACGGTTGTCGAGAACCGCGGGGTAGTTTTAATACCGGCCTTTTCGGTCGGCAGGGCTCAGGAGATCCTCTGCATTCTAGAGAAATACGATCTGCCCTATCCGACATACCTTGACGGGATGGCTAGGGAGGTTGCCGGCATCCTCCTCCAATACCCCAACTTCATAAACGAGTATCAACTCCTCAGGTCGGCGATAGAGCGGGTGAAGTATGTCACGTCTCGTAGGGAGAGAAAAAGGGTTGTGGAGAAGCCGGGGGTCATAGTAAGCCCGGCGGGGATGCTGAAGGGAGGGCCTGCAGCCTTCTATATGAACAGGATAGCCTTTAACCCTAAGAACGCGGTCTTCCTAGTCAGCTACCAGCTCCCCAACACGCCAGGGCGCCTCCTCCTAGACAAGGGGGTTTGGATCTCTGGCGGCTCTGTCAAGATGGTGGAGGCTACGGTCGAGTGGTTCGACTTTTCCAGCCATGGGGGACACAGCGAGATTGTGCAGTTCGTGGATGAGGTCAAGCCTGAAAAAGTCCTGCTGGTTCATGGCGAGGGGGATAAGGTGGATATCCTGGCCTCTGATCTGTTAGAAAAGGGTTATGAGGTTGTCGTGGGGAGAAATGGGGTCGCCGTCGAGCTATGAACGTCTAACCAGAGCCTTATTGATTCTACTCCTAATACTTGTTCTCCAGGCGGGTTACACCTACGCCCTGACACTCCTGGCATTAGGCTCCGGCGCAGTCGAGGTTCTCAGGGAAAGTTACGGGACGTATGATCCGGCGTCGAGCGCAATGGAGGCTGCGGGGATAACGCTGCTTGCGCTTCTGGGGGCGACCATAATGATGATAATTCTCCTCAAAGGGGCCTTCACCCTGATGAGGATGCTCGTCCTGGGCTCCCTGTTTCTCAGCGACTTTTTCGCCATACTAATGGTGATTCCAGTCGACATCTTGCCGGAAGACTGGGTCTTTGCTGTAGCTGGGATTTTAGCCCTACTCATAGTTTACGTCCAGGGGATAGCGAGGAGCAGATGGGCTAACACAGTGGGTCTAATGGCGTCCTCGGGGCTTGTGGGCGTTATGATAGGTTCGATGTTCACCGAGATACAGATATCGCTGCTTCTAGTGGGGTTATCCCTCTACGATATATACGCCGTCTATAGGGGGCCGATAAGAAGGATAGTCACCTACCCTGCCTCGATCAGCAGTAAGCGGGACGTGCTCAAGGGGCTTTTCGCCCAGATGGATGGGATAAGTGTGGGGATAGGGGATTTCGTCATGTATTCTGCACTCATCTCCAACTCGGCAATCATAGGCCTTCGGCAACTAATTTTGACCTCCCTCGGCGTGACCCTGGGTGCTGTGTTGACGGTGATTGTCCTGCTTAGACGTCATAAACTGGTTCCAGGGCTCCCCCTGCCAGCCATGTTGGGCCTGTTGTTCCTGTGGTTAAGTTTCCTATACTAGCTAAACATCGACTATAGGTATGTTCATGCCTTCGATCTTAGAGATCAGCTCCTCCGCCTTCTCAGGGGTTGTCTTAAGCGTGTATAGCTTTGACGGGGTTCTCAGCTTCAATTTTACGTAGCCTTCCCCCCTCTTCACCCTGCATTCCGAGGCCCTTTTAGCTATCTCCAGAAACTCCTCCTCACTGTATATCTCAACCGGCATGCCAGCTCAGAATAATTTAGCCTGGAATTTAATGTTTATGGTGGGCCGGCCCGGATTCGAACCGGGGACCACCACCTCGTAAGGGTGGCATCCTAACCAGCTAGACGACCGGCCCAACAATTATGTTGTATAGGCGGATTAAAACCCTTACGGATCGCCCATAACTATCTTTACGGGCTTTAAAGCTTCTAGCTGCTTGATCTTGTACTCCAGGAACCTTATTATATGGCTATTGTCGAACTGGTCCAGGACCGAGCCGCACTCTGGGCACTTAAAGTTCCTGTCATAGGCCTCGTCAAACGTCAACCTTATCTCCGGGTGCTTCGGGCAAACGAAGAACATGTTGTTCTTCTCGTACTCAAGCCTTAGCTTAAGCTTATCTACAATCAAATCCCTCCTTCTTAGAAGCACCTCCGCAAGGCTTTCATGCCTAACCCTCCAGTAGTACACATACCAATTAGTATCGACCTCTTTTTCCCGCCGATAGTCGACGACTCCGGCCCTATAGAGCTCGTGGAGTATCTTCATCACCACGTTCTGCCTTAGCCCGGTCCTCTTTACGAGCCACTCGACGGTCGCCTCCCTCCTTTCAGCTAGGGCGCTCAGCACGGTCCCCGAGGGCTTTCCAACAAGGGCGTCGCCAAGCCTTTCGAGGTACTGGTGATAGTACTCCTCTGGAACGCTTATCTGCTCCGAAGTGTCCCGGGCCACGAACGACCGCCTCGCGCAGCATCTAATAGTAGGCCTTTACCTCCTTATATTTATCACCGTTTTGCCCCTGGGATTAGGCACTATCTTAAGCCTTGCCCCCTTAAACTCCCTATAAAACTCCCGGCCCTCAAAGAGCCAGTCCAGGAACACGGCGAGCGCCGCCACCTCGCTGTGGGGCTGGTTTGTGACGGAAACGTTGTAGGTTGCAAGCCTGTAAACCTCCCCCGGCACCTTCTCAGCGCCGATGACCACCAGCTTATCCCGCTTAGACCTCCTTATCTCATCTATGATCTCTGGGAGTGGCACCCCATACATTGTTAAATGTATAACCTCGCCCCCCCTCCTAACCCAGTCTTTAATCACGGATCTCCAGTCAGCACCCATAACCACCTCAAAGGGCCCCCCAAACCTCTCAACCACGTCCAGGAGCTTCTCCCTCATCTTGGGGTCATCAAAAGTATATATTATCCCATCTGCGCCGAACGCCCTTGCAACGAGCCCGCAGTGCGTACTAATCCTATCGTCGCGGCCAGGCCTATGCCCCATCCTAAGGACATAGACCTTCAGCCAGGTTCACCTCCTGCCCCTCTCCCTCCTCTTCACCCTTATAACATCACCCAGTGTTAAGGCAAAATCCCCAGTACTGAGTTTAGGCCTCTCCTCCTCTTCAACACGCTCCAGCAGCCTGACCCCCAGAGCCTTCTCCAGCCTTCTCGCAAGCTCTATGCTGGGTGTCAGGCTCCCGGCCTCGATCCTTCTAATCACGGAGACCTTCTCGCCAACCTGGCTGGCAAGGAAGTCCTGCGTCCACCCAAGGGACTCCCTGGCCCGCCTAACAACAATATTAAAGTCGTCGACAACCCGAAGCTCCTCCCCGAAGAGCCCCCTCTCAACCCGCCTAACAGGCCTTGCCCTCCTGACAGGCATCACTCTGTGTGGCTGGGGTGGCCGTGAGGGTAGTGGTGTCCCGTAACGTCTGCAGGACTCGCAGACCGTTAAGACGGCGCCGGCCACCAGTATCTTGTATGCCTGCCCCCTTATCGGCCTTCCACATATCTCGCAGGTCAGCGCCAAGAATTACACCATGCCTATAGTGGAGCCTTAGAGATATATGTGTTCACCGCCCATATGTAGGGGGCGGATCATGAGCTTCGACATCATAAAGAGGCTGCGGGCTATAGCTGACTATCAATTCGGAAGAGGCGCTGGGACAGCGCTTATCCCGGAGGATGCAGAGGTCGTCTATTCTAAGAGGACGGGTAGGCCTAGGCACGTGTTCCATGACGGTAAGCTTATAGCGACGTTAAGGGCTGAGGACGGGATGTTCGCGTTGACGCTGGATGGTGCTGAGCGTCTTGTGAGGGCTATGCCCAAACTTCCATGCATAGTTGTGGTTAAGGATGAGGCCGCCCCCCACGTTGCCGAGGGCAGAAGCCTCTTCTGCAAGTTTGTTTTAAGGGCTTCTAGAAGGCTTAGGGCTGGTGAGGAGGTGATCCTGGTGGATAGGAGTTATAGGGTTTTGGCCGTCGGAAAAGCACTTTTAAGCGGGGAGGAGATGTTAAGGATGAAGCGAGGCATAGCCGTTAAGGTTAGGAGGGGGATTGGTGGTGTTTCCAGGGGTGCGGATGAATAGGGCGATGCTCCGCCAGCTTAAAAAGCTTGGAGTAAAGCTTCAGCAGCTGGACGGCGTCCAGGAGGTTAAGCTGGTGTTTGAGGATCACGTGATAAAGCTCGTTAACCCTGCTGTGACAGTCATGCTGGTCGGTGGGCAGAAGATCTACCAGATAGTCGCCGAGGGAGAGGAGAGGGAGGAGGTCGAGGGGGTTGAAGAGGTCGAGATACCTGAGGAGGATATAGCATTGGTGATGGCTCAGACCGGGGCGTCTCGAGAGGAGGCGGAGGCGGCGCTGAGGCAGACGGGAGGGGATCTGGCGGCTGCTATACTTCTTTTAAGGGGGCAGTCTGTGTAGTGTTAAGGGTCTTTATTGAGGGTGTAGAGGTGGCGCTATGGGCGGCAAGGCTCTCCATCGATTACGACAGCCTGGTCGACAGGCTTATAACAATGGGGGGAGAGGGGTGTTTTTGCCAGGCGTCCAGGCTCGACCTGATCGCCACATGGAGGCATGCTGTCTCGGCGGCGTTAAGGGCTTTGAACTCCATTAGCTCCGGCAGGAATATAGCCTCAAAGGCTCAAATAGAGTATCTCATCAGGCTTTTTGGCAGGCGTCAGATCTCCGAGGTTCTTAGGCTTGCGAGGCCCGAGGACGATCCGAGGGTTCTGATAGTGTGTTTTGGAAGAGATATCGATAGGTGTGTTAAGCTGGTGGATGGCATTGAGGGGGTAGTCTTCCTAGATGACGCACTTTTGAAGAGCCTTGATGAGGAGAGGGCCAGCCGTATCCTCTCGTTCTATGGGCTGAGGAGCGATACTCCCATCAACGAGGTTTTCGGCAGGGTGCTCACCAGGGTTCTTCAACTCGACGTTACTCAATGATCCTTTTCATCGCCTCGCTCTTTATCTTAGATACCGAGATGATGTGGTCGGGCCTTATGACTGAGATCCCCATGACCCTTCCTATAACCTCAACCTGAACTATGTAGTCTGGATTCCTCAGATCCACCTTCCCATCCACCTTATCCGCCGCCACCCTTATTATGTCCTCCCTCGACAGTGGGCTGCTGCGGCGGTTCACCGTCACCCTAAACTTATCATTTGGACCTATCTTAGAAGCCAGCCTTGAAACGTGTTTTTCAAGTTCCTCTAGGGATGCCTCGGTAATCACCTCCAGCGGAACGACCTTCAGCATATACCTGAAATCCCAAGGCCTCTCTTCGACAAGGCCCCTTATCTTCTCGGCAACCTCTATGGGGTCGGCCTCTTTGATCCTTACCAGCAGCAGGCCTGGGAGGGGGAGCTTGGATATCTCAGAGTCTACACCAAGCTCCGTCATGATGTACCAGACCTCAGAGCTGCACTCATCCTCCCTGCCCCTATACGTTGAAACCAACAGGCCCCTCTCCAAACCGTCCACCACTTATCTCTACGAGAAGCCGTGTAAAATCCCTTGCCCTATAAATGTTGCAGATAAGCTTATATACGTCATTAGTCGAAACTCTTTGGGTGATTCTCACCATGCCCTTCGAGGAGGAAGAGTGGCCTGAGGAGGAAGAGGAGGAACTCGAGGAACTGGAGGAGGAGCTCCTGGAAGAAGAGGAGGAGCTCTTTGAGGAGGAGTGGGAGGAGGAAGAGTGGGAGGAGTTCGAGGAGGAGGAAGAGGAGGAGTGGGAGGAAGAAGAGGAGTTTTGGGGTGAGGAAGAGGAGTTTTAGGGGTGGTTTATGGGTTGGAGTTTTGCCCCAAGTGTGGTAGTATTCTTCGCCCGAAAAAGATGAAGAATGGCGTGATCAGGCTGGTCTGCCCTAAATGTGGGTATAAAAAGAGTTTGAAGAAGAGCAGTAGGGCTGCTCGTCTCGTGTTCGAGCAGACTGATCGAAGAAGCAAGGAGATAGTGGTGTCTGAGGAGACACGGCCTGAGGCTGAGGAGGACAAGAAGCTGCTTATGGAGGATCTATATAGGGAGATGCTCGAGTATTTCGAGGAGGGCTAGGTTGAAGGTTGCCGGCAAGGATAGCTGTCGTAGACCCGGAACGATGCAGGCCAAAGGACTGCAACCTTGAGTGCGTCCGCTTCTGCCCAATTGTTAGGGCTGGCCAGAGAATAGTTTATGTTGACCCAGAGCTCGGCCGGGCCATTATCGATGAGGCTGGCTGCATAGGATGCAATATATGTGTTAAGAAGTGTCCATTTCGGGCGATAAGCATAGTTAACTTCCCTGAGGAGCCGAGGGTGGGGTGTGTTCATCAGTATGGCCTGAACCAGTTTAGGCTCTATGGGCTTCCCATAGCGAAGCCTAGGGCCGTCCTGGGAGTTGTGGGAATAAATGGGGCTGGGAAAACGACCGCGCTAAACATACTTTCGGGGAGGCTTAAACCTAACCTTGGGATCCTTGACAGGGAGGTTGGGGTTGACGAGATCCTGAGGGCTTTCAGGGGCACCGAGCTCTACAATCATTTCAAGGGACTCTACGATGGCCGAGTTAAGGTTTCATATAAGCCCCAGAACATACTGGCGCTGGCTAAGGGTCTTAAGGGGAGCGTGGGGGCTATACTGAGGGTCGCTGACGAGAGGGGCCTTATGGATCATGTCTCCGAGAAGCTCCAGCTTAGACATCTCTACGATAGAAGGGTTTCTAAGCTGAGTGGGGGGGAGCTTCAGAGGCTGGCAATAGCGATAGTATATCTTAGGGATGCCGACATATACCTGTTCGACGAGCCGAGCAGCCACCTCGATGCATATCAGAGGGTTAGGGCGGCTAGGCTGATAAGGGAGCTTAAGGAGGACGGCCGGGCCGTTG